>NZ_JAYESN010000787.1:0-316 GCF_034860625.1 Lamprobacter sp. | reverse complement strand
GTTAGGCGGAAGGATAAGACCAGTCTCCATCGTGGCTGTAATTTTCAATGACACGCGTCGGATGGCTTAATCTGCGAGCCACATCTTTTGCGTGGTCACTGTAGCAGTCAGGGTAGCCGCGCCAATCTTTCTGCATCTCTTCTCTTAGCTTTTGACAGCCGATCTTGTATGCTTTCATGTCGTCGTAAATCGCGGAAACGAGATTACTCATTTGCATCACCGCCTAACAAGTTGCTCCAGCCGACCCCGCGCGTCGGCCTTGGTGGTTATCTCAAGCATGGTGCCGCGCGCGGGGCGGCTGAGCTTGGTCGTTAGG
>NZ_JAYESN010000786.1:0-325 GCF_034860625.1 Lamprobacter sp. | reverse complement strand
CAAGTTCTTTCTTGAGAAGTGAGTAGTCATGACGACGACCAGGAGATGTCGGACCGACAACAGAAATTCCTTTATCGCTATCGGAAATGATTGTATTTTTGAACGTGTGGGCATGCTTCTTGCCGCTATAGTAGTTCTTCTGTTTTCGAGAATCCTTCGGGCGCTGGCTGCGCCTTTCGGTACCGTCAATTATAATTTCTTGAATTTGCTGCTTATTTTCTTCTGTACTTAGAGGTTGAGGACGAAAATGACGAGTAACCATTCACAGGGCTAAAACCTGCCACCGCGGCACGCCCAGCGACTTGAGCCCACGCTGAGGCACAGG
>NZ_JAYESN010000785.1:0-325 GCF_034860625.1 Lamprobacter sp. | reverse complement strand
CCCTGAGGTATCCCCACTAAAAAACAAAGACAGGCAGCGGCTTAGTGGAGATATCGGAGTGAAACTGAACATGCAGAGGAGGTGATGGTCCACCACGGGCGAGGAAACCTGTTGAGGACCAAGCCTGTTTGAGGAGTTCCTTATGCCTGCACTGACGATCTTACATCGCTGTATCGGCCCCCTGCTTGGCGCGGTGCACCGTCGGCGCCTCAGCGTCCTGTTTGAGGCGGTGGCCGCGACGGTGAGTGGTCCCCGGCTCACGTTGACCGAGATGGGGCGGCGTTTTGGTGGCAGCAATGAGCTGCGCCACCGGATCAAACGAGCG
>NZ_JAYESN010000784.1:0-326 GCF_034860625.1 Lamprobacter sp. | reverse complement strand
TAGAGCGTTCGCTTTGTAGACCAGGGCCGTCTGTTCAGACATGCTTTAGGAACTTTATGTGACAAAAAAAAACACGGTACATAATGCCACCTTTTTGTCCCTTTGCAGCCACCTTTTTGTCCTCTTTTGACCACCTTTTTGTCCTCTTTTGACCACCTTTTTGTCCTCTTTTGACCACGATTATTTTTTTAATTTCAGTAGGTTATGAACCCTTAAAAGGATTAAAATATATATAAAAAGGAAAACGCACACGCGCGTACACGCGTGAGTGAGTGCTAAGACTGCGCATTGAGGACAGACCTCAGCGGCGTGATCTGCAGGGCGAG
>NZ_JAYESN010000783.1:0-329 GCF_034860625.1 Lamprobacter sp. | reverse complement strand
TGGCAGCACAACCTGCGTCGCGCGAACAGCCCCGGCACGCCGCGCAGCGCGGGCTACGATGGGACCATCCATCTCGAGTTCGATCGCTATGTCGCCCGGCTCGAGGCCATTCATGGGCTGCTCGGCCCGTTTGACGGCGGCACCCTGGGCGTTGAGTACAGCAACAAGATCCAATATTCCCGCGGGACCACGGTGCTGGCGCCGGGCGGTGAGGTGAGCAACCTGGCGCTGTTCGCCTTCGAGAGCAAAGACATCGGCGATTTGACCCTGCAAGCGGGGCTGCGTCACGACTGGCATTCGGTCACTGGTGATGCCGGCAAGACAACCGC
>NZ_JAYESN010000782.1:0-331 GCF_034860625.1 Lamprobacter sp. | reverse complement strand
CTAGCAGCCTGTCGGACTTAACGAACAGAATCGCCTTCTGATCCCCTTTAGGGTCGAAAAATGGCGCTATTTTGGCAAAAAACGCTGTTTTTCTGGGTATTTTCCTTATGCTGGGCGCAGCACGGCCATGCGTTTGAGATTCCACGCCAGGCACACCAGGGTCCATTCGCCCTGGACGTTCTGCAGCCCACGGGTGAGGAACTGACGAAACCCCATCACGGATTTGATGATCCCGAAGACCGGTTCGACGGTCTGCTTGCGCAGCGCATACGCCGCCCGTCCAGCACGGGTCTTGAGTCGATGCGCCATGCGTTCGACCGGGGTCGCCTCG
>NZ_JAYESN010000781.1:0-337 GCF_034860625.1 Lamprobacter sp. | reverse complement strand
GCCCAGGTCGAGGCATTACGTGCGGACAAGTGATGCTGTCCGATGACCAGGCTCTATCGCTGTCGCTAAGCTCGCGCAAATCCAGTGACAGTATACCGAACAGCCCAAGGCGCGCAGCCAAAGCCCCTCCCACCCCCAGCCGCGCATCGGCTAGACTCTCCCCATGACAGCCGACACCCAAGCCACGGACGCCAGCGACAAGCCCGACGACGACAGCCCCTGGAAAGAAGCGCTGGAGCGGTTCTTCCCGGAGTTTCTCGCGCTGCTGTTCCCGGCGATTCATGCCGAGATCGACTGGTCAAAGGGCGTGCAGTTTCTCGACAAGGAATTCCAGCAG
>NZ_JAYESN010000780.1:0-338 GCF_034860625.1 Lamprobacter sp. | reverse complement strand
GAGTTGAGAGGCTCACGCCGGGTTCTGCGAGCGGCTGAGGGGGCAGTTCCCTCGGCCGACTCGACCGTCACCGATGGCCTGGTATCAAGATGACTCTCGCGACCTTCCGTAGCGCGCTCTATCGGGCGCGGAAGAAGCGGAATCGGGAGGAAGGGCGGTAGGAAAGAAAAATAGACGCTCAGAGGCGTTTTGCCGCCCCTCCTTAGGCTTACCCCTGACAAGCCTCCTCTGCGGCCTCTGAGGCCCTCTAGGCGTGTGCTAGGGGCCGCTTAACCCTTCACGATCCCTTCCAAAGCTGAAAACAGCTAGTAGGGGATGCTCAGCCTGCGGAGAGGTTG
>NZ_JAYESN010000779.1:0-339 GCF_034860625.1 Lamprobacter sp. | reverse complement strand
TCTGTCCCCGTTTTCCCCATTGAAGCTGAGCAGATTGTGTGCGGCGAGGTCTTCGAGGCCATCGGGGCGTTCAGGCGCATCCGCATAGGGCTCAGGTGTGGGCGATGCGTTGGGCGTTTTCAGGGCCGCCTTGGTGCGCTGAGGGTCGCGGCCGGTCGCCGGGGCTTGCTCGATGATCAGCACATCCAGGCGTTGGCTGCGCAGGGCGAGCTCTTCTTCGGTGCTGACGCTGTACGGTAGCCCGATCAGCGCGTCGGTGAGGGCTTTGCCGAGCAGTTCATGCCAGGGGATGCGGGTGTCGCGGCTCATGCCGAGAGTCTAGCCGATGCGCGGCTGGGG
>NZ_JAYESN010000778.1:0-342 GCF_034860625.1 Lamprobacter sp. | reverse complement strand
ATTGTCGCTGGCTTCCAGTTCGGCCCAGCGCTCGGGCTCAGCATAGTCAAGCAGTTTGACCGTGGGAAACTGAAACTCGACCCGGCAGTCCCAGAGCGCGGCACTGTACTGCGTTGGGCGGAAGCCTCGGTCGGCATCGGCAAGGACCGCCAAGCTCGCCACGGGCACTTGATAGACATCGCGGATTTTATAGTGGTCGGTGAACATCCGCTCGGCAAAGACGGCTTCCGGGTCGCCTTGCACTTCGATATGGATCAGCACCCACACCGGCGTGCCGTCGCGCCGAGTGACGCCAACGAGCTTATCGGCATAACGTCGGGTGGTCTTGGCCTCACGCACGAT
>NZ_JAYESN010000777.1:0-348 GCF_034860625.1 Lamprobacter sp. | reverse complement strand
CCGGGCATCATCAGCGACTGGAAGCGCAGCCGCCATGCCCATGTGGGCGTCACCTGCCTCGACTGCCATCAGGTCCCGGCGGACGCGCCCAATGCCACCCAGCATGAGTCGCTTGTCGGCACCGATACCTATATCTCGGTGCTAGTGTCACCAGACACCTGCGGGCGTTGCCATCCGCGCGAGCAGGAGCAGTTCAATCGCAGCGGACATTTCCGCGCCTACCGCCAACAGGTCCCTAAGGATGACCTGCACGCCTTGGTTCATATGCACGAAGGTCGCGGCCATCCTGAGCTCAGCGCGGCACCGGACATGACCGGCTGCATGCAGTGCCATGGCACCGAGATCACC
>NZ_JAYESN010000776.1:0-358 GCF_034860625.1 Lamprobacter sp. | reverse complement strand
GCCTCGGCGAGCGCCTCATGGATCGCCTCTGCGAAGGCGGTTCGGTGCTGATCGCCTTGGATTGGGACAGTTATCGGCAACGCCCGCGCCGATCAGGCTCGACGCGGCTGAAGAGCGTTTGATACCGGGTTCCAATCGCTTGTCTCAGAGCGTCTTTTTCCAAGCCCAAGATGGCCCTTGAAGCGCAGACCCCTAGATTGCCGGGTGGCACGCTCCGGCCGATGCGGTTCTTCGCTGCCATCCCGAGCACACCGCCCTGCACCAGAGGGTGTAGTCGCACCTGGAGACCGGTCTCGCACGCTTGCTGCGATCTCAGATCGACCTAAACCTGTTGGGTTCCTTCCCGGAGCATCGGCCA
>NZ_JAYESN010000775.1:0-373 GCF_034860625.1 Lamprobacter sp. | reverse complement strand
TTTCTTTCACAGGAATTTCTGAAGAGGATTTTGATAAATTGCTGATTGGAGTTCACTCGCGCTCTTGATGCCGATAAGCGTAAAAATTACCAAAAAAATCGAGCAAGCCGTCAGAGACGTCCAGGCGGTGTGCGTTTAGGTGTTTTGTCTACTCCTGAGCTAAAGCTTTTCTTCATTTTGTTCTACCTAAAGAACTACCCAACCTTCGATATTATTGGCGGTATTTTCGATATCAGCGCTTCGAAAGCTAAACAAAATGTTACAAAGCTACTGCCAATCCTCAGGCAAGCCGAGAAAAATTTAGGTGTTTTGCCGCATCGTCATTGTAACCGTTCACGGCCTCCTGAACCCGAACTAGCTGACCCCTTTGGTC
>NZ_JAYESN010000774.1:0-379 GCF_034860625.1 Lamprobacter sp. | reverse complement strand
TGCAGCCCGCTGCGTGAGGACCAGGGGAGCAACCTCAAGGCCGTAGTTTTTGATGACCTCAACCGCCTCATCCGCAAGATGACCACGCGGTGGTGCAGCGTTGATGACCGCCAGCGCGGGAACCCGTGCCAGATCGGCCAAATCCTTCGTGGACTTGATGGCCCGCAGGTCCAGAACGGTGGGACGACAGGGGATCAGGATCAGGTCGGCCGCTCGCGCCGCTGCAAGCGCATCGCGCTCCGAATGTGGCGCGGTATCGATGATGCACAGCGACGCGCCGTTGTCCTTCGCCGTGGCTAAGACCTCATCGAGCTGCGAGGCATGCGCAGAGATCACCACGGGCGCGTCTCGCTCACGGCTCCTCGACCACTCCTTGGCG
>NZ_JAYESN010000773.1:0-379 GCF_034860625.1 Lamprobacter sp. | reverse complement strand
CGCAGCCCGCTGCGTGAGAATCAGGGGGGCAACCTCAAGACCGTAGTTCTTGATGACTTCAACCGCCTCATCCGCAAGATGACCACGCGGTGGCGCAGCGTTGATGACCGCCAGTGCCGGAACCCGCGCCAGATCGGCCAAATCCTTCGTGGACTTGATGGCCCGCAAGTCCAGAACGGTCGGGCGGCAGGGGATTAGGATCAGGTCGGCCGCTCGCGCCGCTGCAAGCGCGTCGCGCTCAGAATGTGGCGCGGTATCGATGATGCACAGCGCCGCACCATTGTCCTTCGCCGTGGCTAAGACCTCATCGAGCTGCGAGGCATGCGTAGAGATCACCACGGGCGCATCTCGCTCACGGCTCCTCGACCACTCCTTGGCA
>NZ_JAYESN010000772.1:0-381 GCF_034860625.1 Lamprobacter sp. | reverse complement strand
TTAGCCGAGAACCTAGAGACCTGGGCACAACGCGAGCGCCAGGAGGGGCGTCAGGAAGGCGAGCGGATCGGGATACAGAAAGGCGAGCGGATCGGGATACAGAAAACCGCCCAAGCCACAGCTCGCAATCTCATCGCATTAGGTATGCTCACGGACCGGCAGATTGCCCAAGTCACCGGCCTGAGTGTGGCCCAAGTCGAGGCATTACGTGCGGACAAGTGATTGAGCACCACGCCCGATCGCAACTACCCGATGTCCTTGCCCGAGACCCACGCCAAGCTGCTGGCCGAGCTGGAGCGCTTTGAGCACCTGCTCTTCGAGCCGATGACCCAGGCTGATCTAGATCAGCTCCATGCCCTCTCCGAGCGCTGGATCGCTGAA
>NZ_JAYESN010000771.1:0-387 GCF_034860625.1 Lamprobacter sp. | reverse complement strand
GGTGGCACCGCTGCGGGCTCGCTGAAGCGCTCTGACCAATGGGGGTGATGCTCCTCGCGCTTCATGGCGATCAACGGCACGATGCCAGCGGCCTCGCAGACCTCGACGTTGCGCGCACTGAAATAGCCGTTGTCGGCGACGAGTTCATCGGGGTGGTTGAGCCCCTCGGGCAGTGCCTGCAGGCCTTCGAGCATGGGCGCGACCTGTTCCTTGTCGTTGGCCGCTTGGGTCACCTGCGCCGCCATCACCAGCATCGACGCGGTATCGACGACGGCCTGGGCGTTGTAGCACTGCTCAAAGCCGCCGCCGGCGACGTGCATGATGCGTGATTGCTCATCGGTCAGGTTGATCTGGTCCTCGGCGCGGGGCTCCGGCGAAGGGGGCTTC
>NZ_JAYESN010000770.1:0-393 GCF_034860625.1 Lamprobacter sp. | reverse complement strand
GGCGTTAGTCGCATCGGATTTTGCTGCTGGGACGGGCTTGTCTATACTTCTCGCCAGGCGCAGATTCATCCACGACAGGGCTCGGATTTTTCGACACTTAGGAACAACCATGGCGACAGTCACCTTACGACACCTTGGAATGGGTGGACAAACTCAAGACTGCGGGCTTTGCGCCCGAGCAGGCAGAAGCGGTCGTGCGTGCCATCGGGACGGCACAGGATGAACTCGTGACGAAAGCCGACCTAGAGCAAGCCCTAGCTCCAATCCGCACCGATCTGACACTGTTGAAGTGGATGATGGGCGCCGTGCTGGCGGGGATCGTCTCGCTGATCATCAAGGCACTGCTCTGATTGCTGCACTCATTCGGCATGGATTCACACCGTCACACCAACA
>NZ_JAYESN010000769.1:0-396 GCF_034860625.1 Lamprobacter sp. | reverse complement strand
TGGCGAAGGACGTCGCCGATGAGGCGCGGTGAGGTCTGGTGGGTCGAATTCGATCCGTCGATTGGAAGCGAGATCCGCAAGACCCGCCCAGCGGTGATCCTTAGCAACGATGCCGCCAATCGGCATCTGCAGCGGGTGATCGTGATGCCGTTGACCCGCAACACCGCGCGGCTGTATCCGGGCGAGGCCTTGGTCCAGGTCGGTGAGCAGACCAGCAAAGCCATGGCCGATCAACTCATGGCGGCGGACAAGGTGCGGCTGAAGACGCGACTCGGTTGCCTGAGCAAGGCGGACATGGCGGCCGTTGAGGATGCCCTGCGGTTGCATTTGGGATTGCCGCAGTGAGCGCGGCGCCTGAGACCTCGCCCCATCCCGGCGCCTGCGCCGGATGAGGGC
>NZ_JAYESN010000768.1:0-408 GCF_034860625.1 Lamprobacter sp. | reverse complement strand
GTGAGTGTTGCTTTCGCGATACGGGGTGATCCCATCACCATCGCACGCTCTCGAAGATTGATGATCTCTTCGTTTTGATCTGGAATTGCAGAATGGCGCCTTTCTAACCAAGAAGCCCATTCGATTTCACGGCCAGCAGGCGTCGGAGTGAGTTGGAGAAGCAACAAACGCAAGGCTCCGATCGATAAGCGAACCTGCTCGTCGGAGAGTTCTGTACGTGTACAGAGCCCGTCCAAGTAAGCCTCAACATCCTGCTTCGGCACATCCTGAAGCCTTGGAGGCCTGAGCACACGCAAGAACGTCTCAACCGCAGAGACATACCTTGGATGATCTTTCTCAGGAATCCCAACACTATTTAGTATATTGATATATTTATCTTTTTTATGTTTCTTTTGCCCTCCATCGAGG
>NZ_JAYESN010000767.1:0-410 GCF_034860625.1 Lamprobacter sp. | reverse complement strand
GCTGGGATTGATTCGATGCATAGGCTCTACTGGGACAGCTGCGTGTTGATTTACAGGCTGCAGCAGATTAAGCCTTGGAAGGAGAAGATCGCTCAGGCATTAACACGCATACCCGATCCTCAACTGGTTGTCAGCGAGCTTGTTCGCTTGGAATGTCGGGTTAAACCGCTTCGCGACGGCGACACGGCGATGCTGTCAAAGTTCGATCACTTCTTTGCTCCCTCCATCGTCTGGCGGCGTCGCACGATGAACATTAGGCCAACGTCCGCCCCGTCAGCCGCCGATAGACATCAAACCCCGCCTCGCGCTCACGGCAGCGCAGGATCGCCGCCCGGCCTGGCGTGCTCGGATCGGGCTGCACCTTAACGCCCATTGACTCAGCTGTTTGCAAGTGCTCATCGCTGAGATCG
>NZ_JAYESN010000766.1:0-410 GCF_034860625.1 Lamprobacter sp. | reverse complement strand
CTTTGGCCATGGACCTGGCGGATCAGGTCAGCGAAGCAGCCGGGGATGTCGTTATCCTGCCCGTCGCCATCGATCCCGAGTCGCAGGGCATTGTCCTTGATCAGCTGCCGGATACGCTGATCCAGCTCGGCGCGGCTCTGCACCACGCCGGCAGCGAAGTCGAGCAGGATCACCGGATGGCGTTGGCGCCAATCCCATTGGTCATGGATGTGCAGGCCGTGAAACAGCGCCTCGTTGCCCTCGAACAGCTCCTTGAGCGTATCGACGAATAGGCTCTTGCCGAAGCGACGCGGACGCGAGAGAAAATAGGCCTTGCCTCGTTGTGCCAGCGCCTGGGCCGCGGCGGTTTTGTCGACGTAGCAATAGTCACCCTCGCGGATCTCGCGGAAGGTCTGGATGCCGATCGGGAG
>NZ_JAYESN010000765.1:0-410 GCF_034860625.1 Lamprobacter sp. | reverse complement strand
CGCTGCGTGCACCGACTCGGGGTCGGCGTTTGCCTTCATGCCCCAGCGCTGTCAGGTAATGGAATGTTCTGGATAGGAGATTTGAAGGTTAAAATGAACCCGTTTCGTACCCGCGAGCGTTCGGGATGCACCACAGCACGACAACAACGCTCAGCGCCGCAATCCTTGCCAGGCCAATAACGAAGCCATCACGACTATCCCCGCGAGCAGCACGGCGACCTGCGCCATGCTCCAGCCCCCATCCAGCAACAGACCCACCGAGACCGGTGCCACCGCCGTGGCGAAGATCATCGCCGACTGCGCCAAGGCGCGGATCGCACCCAGATGGGTGCTGCCATAGAGTTCAACCCAGATCACGCCCATCAGGCTGTTGGCCAGCCCCATGCCAAGCCCGGCCAAGCCCAGATAGA
>NZ_JAYESN010000764.1:0-430 GCF_034860625.1 Lamprobacter sp. | reverse complement strand
GAGCAAGCGATCCGCTTCGTGGTCATCGATCGCCATGTGACGCAAGGGACACGCAGCGCCAAGGGGCGCCAGGCGAACGAACGGTTATGGACGGTGATCGCGACCTGCGCACTGCAAGGGCGCTCGGCGTTTGCCTTTATCCTTGAGGCGGTCGAGGCGTTCATCCATGACCGACCGGCACCGTCGCTGTTGCCGGCACCGCCTTGAGTCATCCCCGCGGGCGTTGATCGGCTCAAGCACGGGCGTGCTCGTCAGAGCTCCTTCTTCCCGCGTGCAGCGCCGTCACTGATCCGGGCCTCAGGCTCGCTTGGCCCAGCACCTTCAACACCGAAGGCCCGGGGAGTCGGCAGCGACGCCAATCGCTCGACGCGATCCTGATCAGGGTTCATCATCGCGCGTCGTCTCGGCCAGGCTCCTGTGCACGGAAATC
>NZ_JAYESN010000763.1:0-431 GCF_034860625.1 Lamprobacter sp. | reverse complement strand
GGGTGCTTGGCAATGGCATTGAGCACGATCAATCGCACCTGGTGTCCGCCCCAGGGTAGGTCATAAACGCCGTCCCAGGCGGTCGGCGTCAGTGGGTGCTTGCGGACCAGTCCACTCGGACAGCGAGTGGCCACGGCGTAGAGGCCGAAGGCGTCTTGCCGATGGCGCTCGCCCTCAGGGTTGAGCCGCAGCTTGCGGTAATTGACGTAGTGCCCGATCAGCTCATCGAGCGTCCAAGCGTCGAGCGGTGCGTGTTGGATGATCTGCCAGAACTCCGGCGCTCGCTGCGTCAGCTCCGCATCGCTATCGATGATCAGCGGCGCGAAGACCGCGACATAGGGGTTATCAGGCTCGCGCTCGAGCAGTTCGCGCAAGAAGCTGTCGAGACTGACACAGCGGATCGGCGAGCCGCGCTCATGCACCCAGCTGGG
>NZ_JAYESN010000762.1:0-438 GCF_034860625.1 Lamprobacter sp. | reverse complement strand
AGTTTCTCCCGGTCCGACAGGCGCTCTAAGTCGAGGTAGACCGAGGGGCGCTGAGCTGCGATCTCGAGGGCGAGGGTCGTCTTGCCCACTTGGCGCAGGCCGACCAGTGCGACGGCCGCTTCTCGGGCCATGGCCTTCTCGATCGCGGAGCGTACGTGGCGGGATAGCATCGTTGCAAATCTACATGATCACTTAAGATTTGCAACGATGATCCAGGCAAACGCTAGCCGTGAGCAGGGCAACTTGCCGGGCGTTAGTTAGCGCATCAAAATGCTTGCATGTAGGTATGTCAACTAACTGAGATGACAGCATGCAAACATTTTCGATCATTTCGCAGAAGGGAGGCACAGGGAAAACCACCCTGGCGTTAAATCTAGCGGTGGCCGCGGAGGCGAGTGGGATTGCCTGCGTCATCATCGACCTCGACCCCCAAGCCAG
>NZ_JAYESN010000761.1:0-441 GCF_034860625.1 Lamprobacter sp. | reverse complement strand
TTCCCGCCACTGGATCAGCAGTTCGTAGAGCCGAATCGCGTAGGCGCTGGTCATCTTGGCGACATCCGCCAGAGCGTACTGGGTGAACTGCTCGGTAAGCTGGTTCAGATACGGGATGATGTCCGTTCCAAAGCGAAGGGCTACGGTACCCTCGGCGTCCTGGTAGCTCACCGTCTGTACCCAACGTGTGATCCTGACTTTTGTCGAGCCGCCTCCGTTGGGGGCTTTATGCAGCGTTACTCGACGCTCAAAAAGCCTTTCTGAGGCTGCTTTGAGGTGTTGATAGGCGCGGTCTACTTCGATTCCGCTCATCATTGCGATTTGCTTAGCGCTGACCTTGTAGAGCTGTTGGTCTGTCAGCGCGCCATCTCGTCTGACTTGTGCAATACAAGCCAGAATGATGCGTTGCTCATAGAGGCTGAGACGATATGACGCTTCGAC
>NZ_JAYESN010000760.1:0-459 GCF_034860625.1 Lamprobacter sp. | reverse complement strand
TTCCGGGAGCGCCCCCAGTAGTGGGTAAAGCCAAGCAGGTCGAAGCTGCGCTCAGGCTGTGAGCGCGGCTCCTGGTCTGCCCTTGGTGGGCTGCGAAAGTCCACCAGCCGGGTCTTCTCAGGGTGCAAGGTTAACCCAAAGCGCGCTAAGCGCTTGGGCAGCACCTCCAACACCCGCCGAGCGTCGTCTTCCCGCTCAAAGGCCAGGGTCGCATCATCGGCAAACCGGATCAAAAAGGCCCGGCCACGCAGACGCGGTTTGACCTCGCGCTCGAACCAGGTGTCGAGCACTTCGTGCAGGTAAAGATTCGACGCCAGTGGGCTGATCACCGCCCCCTGCGGACTGCCCCGCTCGGGATAGCGGATCACCCCGTCGTCCATGACCCCGGCATGCATCCACTTGCCCAGGACGCGGCGGATCACGCCGTCACGCACCCGTTGGTCGAGAAAGGCGTTGAGA
>NZ_JAYESN010000759.1:0-465 GCF_034860625.1 Lamprobacter sp. | reverse complement strand
CAGCTGCGGCTGGTAGGCGCGTAGGAACAGCGGTGGCGTGGGATGCACCAGCGCGTCGATGTCCTCGGCGGCTGTCCACCGCGAGAGGCCATTGTAGAGCAGGATCGGTAGGATCGGCGGCAGGCCCTGGGCGGGCGTGGTGACTTTGGTCTTGAGCAGATGCTGATAGAAGCAGGCGACGTAGTGCAGCATGCGCAGCGGCATGGTCTGATCGATGCTGGATTGAAACTCGATCAGCAGATAGAGGAACACCCGCTGGGTCAAGCCATTCCAGCGCACCTCAAGCGACCAGACGACGTCCTCGAAGCGCTCCTCGAACAGCGGGGTGATGTCATTGCCGCTGTGGTTCTTGAGTGTCGAGAAGTCCATCAGGCTGGCGATCTCCGCGGGGGCGAAGCCTTCGATCAGCTGCTGGACGAACTCGGGGTGGCTGAACAGCGCCTTGTAGCCGGTGTCGTGGTGCTT
>NZ_JAYESN010000758.1:0-470 GCF_034860625.1 Lamprobacter sp. | reverse complement strand
GAAGCCTTTGATGTCGGCTTCCACCACCCACTGCGTGCGCTCGTTGGTGATGACCTCGGCCAGTCGCCGTAGCGCGTCATGCGCACTGCGCCCCGGTCGGAAGCCATAGGAGCAATCGCGGAATTCTGGCTCCCAAATGGCCTGAAGAATACGACTGAGCTGATCTTGGACCAGGCGGTCTTCAAAACACGGCACGCCTAACGGCCGATGGCGGCCATCCCCTTTGGGAATGGAGGTGCGCCGTACCGGTTGTGGCCGGTAGCCCATCCGGCGTATCCGTGCCGATAAATCCTCCAGGCGCGTGTCCAGTCCTTCTCCATAGTCGTCTTTTCTGGTCCCATCGACTCCGGGCACCTTGCGTCCGTCTTGGCGCTCGAAGCTTTCGCGCAGGCCCTCGGGCTCAAACATTAGTCCCATGAGGGCGGTGAACCGCTCCTGCAGTCCTTGACGCGCTCTTGCTGTGAAACGTT
>NZ_JAYESN010000757.1:0-471 GCF_034860625.1 Lamprobacter sp. | reverse complement strand
CTGCAACACAGATCACAAAAATTTTTACTATTTTTAGCAAACAGTGTTATCGAGTTATCAAGTTTAAAAAAATATAAAAGTTATCTAGTGATTTTATTTTTTATTTTCTAATTACAGGATCTGCACGCCGATCGATAATAGAGGAAAACCATCAAGACGGGTACTCAAAAACCAAAAAATAATATTTTGATTGAATTTATCTTCAATTAAAATATTATTCAATTTTTTATCACTCTTTGCCTTCTTTAAAAGTCGTACCCCCCCCCTCAACCACCCCTACCCTGCTGCAAAAAATCACAAAAAATGAAATTTTTGAGTGTTTTATAGGCCAACTCAGCGATGGGATTTGACACAGAAACGACCGACTTCGTAGAGCAGTCGCGAGAGCGCCCGTGAGTTGCCAGTGATGCCATAGTAGGCATCATGGCATCTGAGCTTGCGACTCAGCGCCTGCTGTTGCTCCGCCATCGG
>NZ_JAYESN010000756.1:0-473 GCF_034860625.1 Lamprobacter sp. | reverse complement strand
TTCTCCAAGATCGAGGCCGGCAAGCTCGACATCGAAGTACGCGACTTCCGGCTCGAGGATGTGATGGACAACCTCGCCAATCTGGTCGGCCTCAAGGCCGAGGAGAAGGGCTTGGAGTTGCTGTTCGAGCTGCCGCCGGATCTGCCCACCGCGTTGGTCGGCGATGCGCTGCGCCTGGGTCAGGTGCTGATCAATCTCAGCAACAATGCGGTCAAGTTTACCGAGCCGGGCGGCGAGATCCTGATCCGCGTTGCTGTGGACAAGGAAGAAGCGTCCCATGTCTGGCTACACTTTAGCGTCCGCGACACCGGCATCGGCATGACTCCGGAGCAGCAGCAACGGCTGTTCCAGTCCTTTACCCAGGCCGACAGCTCGACCACCCGCAAGTACGGCGGCAGTGGCCTGGGGCTGGCGATCAGCAAACGGCTCACGGCGATGATGGGCGGCGAGATCTGGGTCGAGAGCAGCCCCGG
>NZ_JAYESN010000755.1:0-478 GCF_034860625.1 Lamprobacter sp. | reverse complement strand
CATCATCTCGAGCCCGAGACCAGCTCCAAGGCGGTCAAGGGCTATAAGCCACCGGATGCCCGGCTCGGTTGGTATGGCGCCGGCATCGATCGCACCCGCGCGGTCGTTGAGCTGAAGTCGCCCGGCGCTGATCTGGATGCCAAGCAAGGCGTCGCCTATGGGCGCCTGACCCCGGTCGAGCAGGCGTTTGGCTACTCGGCCAAGGTGGATGGCTGTCGCTGGGTCATCGTGAGCAACTACCTGGAGCTGCGCCTGTATCGCACCGATCGCGGGCAAGGCTACGACCAGCGTTTCTCGATGGCCGATCTCGCCGATCCTGATCGGCTGCGCGCCTTCTGTTTTCTGCTGGGGCAAGCGACCTTGCTTGGCCTGCAGCCGGACAGCGAGAGTGCCGTCGAGCGCCTGGCGACACAGACGCATGTCGAAGAGGAGCAGATCACCAAGGCGTTCTACGCCTTCTATCGCGATCTGCGCCTGA
>NZ_JAYESN010000754.1:0-495 GCF_034860625.1 Lamprobacter sp. | reverse complement strand
CTAGCAGCCTGTCGGACTTTGCTACCGCCGCCCGCGTGCCGACTTGTTAGACTGTCGTGCTCCTTCAGGAAAAACGCCGATGCCCAACTTCCGCTCGATCGATCGCACCCGCCCATTAGAGTTGCCCCTGTCTTTACAGGACTGGCTGCCCGAGGGCCATCTGGCGCGCTATGTCGTCGAAGTGGTGGAAGCGCTCGATCTGAGCGCCCTGATCCAGGCGTACGCCGGGCGCGGGAGCTTGCCCTATCACCCGGCGATGATGCTCTCGCTGCTGATCTACGGCTACGCCACCGGCTGTTACTCCAGCCGCAAGATCGAGTTGGCCACGTTTGATTCGGTGGCCTTTCGCTTCATCGCCTGCAATCAGCACCCCGATCACGACACCCTAGCGACCTTCCGCAAGCGCTTTCGGGTGGAATTCGAGGCGGTGTTCGTGCAAGTGCTGGAGGTTGCGCACGCGCATCAGTTCAGTCGCTTCGGCCAGGTGAGCCTGGA
>NZ_JAYESN010000753.1:0-496 GCF_034860625.1 Lamprobacter sp. | reverse complement strand
TTTGAGGGAAGCTGCTCCTAGTACGAGAGGACCGGAGTGGACGTACCCCTGGTGTTCCGGTTGTCACGCCAGTGGCATTGCCGGGTAGCTATGTACGGACGGGATAACCGCTGAAAGCATCTAAGCGGGAAGCCCCTCCCAAGATAAGATCTCCCTGGACCCTTGAGGTCCCTGAAGGTCCGTCGTAGACCACGACGTTGATAGGCGGGATGTGGAAGCCGGGTAACCGGTGAAGCTAACCCGTACTAATTGACCGTGCGGCTTGACCATATAACACCCAAACATTTTGGACTGCTGAGCGCACGCCGCTCGCACCTCCACGATCTCACCGAACAACAGGCCATCGGCTCAACAACCGATGCGCCTCCGATTTTCCTGGCGACCAAAGAGCACTGGAACCACCTGATCCCATACCGAACTCAGCAGTGAAACGGTGCATCGCCGATGATAGTGTGGGGCCTCCCCATGCGAAAGTAGGTCATCGCCAGGGTTTATT
>NZ_JAYESN010000752.1:0-516 GCF_034860625.1 Lamprobacter sp. | reverse complement strand
CAAGGGCACATCCAGCTCGCGAAAGCGATCACCCAAGCGCGCCTTGAGCTGCTCCTCGCGCAGCGGCAGGATGCGCACGCCTTCATCAAGCCGCGCGGCTTCGCTGGCCGCAGCAAACTCAATAGACTGGCGTGGATAGTCGAGAATCAGGTTCTTGAAGTTCTGGTCGTGGCCCATCGGGGCTCCCGCTTCGCGCGCCAGTGTCCGCCACCCGGGGACCGGCGCTCATGGGGTGAGTCTAGCCGATCGCGTCTCAGTAGGCACCCGCACCGGCCGGGCTCTGCCAGAATCCATCAGCCCCGGCGCTAAGGTCTTCGGGCGCTACGGCGTCAACGGTTTCGTGACAGCGATCGTTAACGTGGTCCGTCCCTGATATCTCCCCAGATCAACCTGGGTCATGGGCTCGAACAGCAGATGCTTGAAGCGCTCCAGCTCTGCCAGCAGCTTGGCGTGGGTCTCGGGCAGGGTCATCGGGTGGTCGCGATCGGGCGTGATGTTCATGGCTTGCGTCTAGCC
>NZ_JAYESN010000751.1:0-524 GCF_034860625.1 Lamprobacter sp. | reverse complement strand
CCATCGCAAACGCCGTCAGGTCGAGCGTGAGTTGCTGGCCGTGGGCACGCGCTTTCTGGGCGGCTATCTGGTGCCGAACAGCCATGCCGCAGCGGTGCTGAGCGAAGCCAATCGGCTGACCGGCGAGGCGCGCGCTGCGGCTGAGGCGTTTCTGGCCGACTACGACCGCCACATCGATGCTTGGTGCGCGGCTTATCCCCGCTGGGAGCCGGCCATCCGCAAGGCCATCGATCCGCTCGAGGTGGTGCGTGCGCAGCTGCGCTTTCGGGTGCAGGCGTTGCGCATCGAGACCTCCTTGGCGGTGGCGGAGGATACCCTGGCTGAAGACCTCGAGGCCGTGGGTGAGACCCTGTTCTCGGAGGTTGAGCGCATGGCCCGGCATCTGGAAGCGTCGTTCCTGTTATTTCCCTCCCTGATCCGCAAACCACCGCCAAGATTCTCAGCCACACATCCACCGGTGAAGTGAAGAATGGGTGATACAAAGCGGTCGGGTTTGGAAGACGCTTTCTCACAGACGCCACCGC
>NZ_JAYESN010000750.1:0-527 GCF_034860625.1 Lamprobacter sp. | reverse complement strand
TGCGTGATGGCATGCCAGCAGGCTGTCAGGTTCGCAGGCTGATAGGCATGCTGAGAACGCTTCAGTGCGCGGCCGCCTTCGGTAGCTCGGCTTTGAGCGCGTTGGCATAGGCGGCGCGGGCGGTCTGGGCGATGCCGAGTTGTTGCTGCAGGCGTTGGATCTCTTGGTCGCAGACGCGCAGGTTGGCGAGCTGTTGCTTGGCGGCGTCGGTGAGGTCGGCGGGGTTGTACTCGGTGCCGTCGATGGTGAGGGTTTGATCGGCCATGGGGTTGATTCTCGGTTGAGGAGGCAGGGTTGGGATCGGGCGGCGTTCCAGGGCATGAACGCTGCTCAAATGTGAAGGGCGGCGCCGATCCATGCAACCGATGCGGCTCCGGGGAGCAGATCCTGTCCTAGCGGTCCCAGTCGAAGCTGAGGGTGTCTTCGGCGCCGAAGAGTTCGTTGGGATCGAGACGTGGTGGGCTCTGGGCCTTGGTATGGCGCTCGGCGAGCTTGCCGAGGGTGTGGATGTGCTGCATCGAGAGCAG
>NZ_JAYESN010000749.1:0-532 GCF_034860625.1 Lamprobacter sp. | reverse complement strand
GGTGCGGCCTGGCAAGGCCGCGTGTTCTAGCGGGTGGGACTCCCGCCTGGGTAATCGCTAGCCACGAGCCCAGTATCGAGCCTTGCGGCGTGACTGGTAACAGGCGCGTCGATGCGTAGGCACGAAAGCAGGCGAGGTGTAAGGGTAACGGGTTGAGCCGACCTTGAAGGTATCGAGCCCCGAAAAGTTTGGTTGGGAGTGCCGACGGGTTCGTCCCTCCGGCAGGCCACAATGGTGCGTGCGCTTAGGCAAGTGCGCGCCATACTCCCCGGGGTCCGAGGCCATGTCGAGCCTGACAGTGAGAATGCGCGGTAACCAGGGAGATCCAACGACCGGTCCGTGGGGGAAGCGGGCACCGATGAACAAGTGTGAAAAGCGAGGACATCGGCGGTGGTTGTTGGAAGTCGGAGCCACTCATACGAGCGACGACGCCCGGTAATGCGGGTCGAGCAAAGGAGTGGCGGTCTAAGAGAACGTCAGAACGCAACGCGGCCCTACACCGAGAGGACTCTGACCGTGACCACAAGATTCG
>NZ_JAYESN010000748.1:0-534 GCF_034860625.1 Lamprobacter sp. | reverse complement strand
GGCGAGAGCCGCCGCAAAAAACGGCCTAATTAATGTCAACATGACAGCATGTATTCATGCATCTATGTTATCATGCAATATGTGGCTTGCCGTACTTCTTAAAGAGATCGTTCAAGGCCTCGGTCAACAACGCTTGGATCGTCGTCTCCTCAGCCGCAGCCATCACCTTCAGTTGCTTCATGACCTCCGGCTCAAAGTAGCCCGTCAGCGCCTTCTTGCCACGACGACTCGGCGGTAGCTGGCTACGCGTAGCCTCCTCGCGCTCAGCGTCTCTGTGCATCGGTTTGGTTGGCTCCTTGGAAGGTGCTGGCTTGTGCATTGCGCCCTCCTCGCCACCTCGCTCTGAGCGCTTGTCGAATTGGCTCAACGCGGCCGAAAGATTGCCCTTCTTCATGCTCAGTTCGCCTCGCTTTCTATTGATTGCATGCTGCTATGTTTGCATGCAAGCATAAAGAGTTCCCTCACCTCCTCGGCCGCCTTGCTGCCTGGCTCATACTCAAGGACGGTCTTTCCAACGGTCAGCGAATGCACGAA
>NZ_JAYESN010000747.1:0-537 GCF_034860625.1 Lamprobacter sp. | reverse complement strand
ACGGAGCGCCTGGGCACTAATCCGCGTATCAATCCCAGCATTCTCACCTGCAACCCTGAGTGACCGTTGCAATGTTGCAGCATGGAGATGCGTACGCCCGACATGCCCGGAGAAAGAATCCCTTGAAAGGCGTCCACTCGGGAAGAGATACTGCCAACCTAATTCGTAAGCAGCATCTGGCCACTCCTTTGCAATGGATGACGGCAGTGTCACTGCACCGATACCGCTCGAACGGTCTTCCTGGTGTTGCTTTGCCACATCTTCTATTTGTGCATTGAGTGGTTCACAGAGACGTTCTGGTAATGGTATCTCCCTATCCTTCTCGCCTTTTCTGTCACGGACGGTAATTTGTTTTTTCTCCAGATCCACATCGATCAAACGTAACCGCACACACTCCATCAACTGCATACCGGTTCCATACAGGATTCTCGCCATTAATCCTGGCACGCCGGTCATTTCTTTCAGTAACGCCCGCACCTCATTTCTCGATAAGACCATCGGAGCCTTTGATGATGCCCGTGGCTTTTTCGCGTTCGC
>NZ_JAYESN010000746.1:0-538 GCF_034860625.1 Lamprobacter sp. | reverse complement strand
CCCAGCTCGACCAATACACCGACCTCAGCGCCGAGCAACAACAGCAGATCGAGCAGCGCCTGCCCGAGGAGGCCCACCGCGGCTTCCGTGGCATGTACCTTGAGACCGCCCAGCGGCTCAAACAGCAGCGCGACCAAGGCGGTGATGACGGCGACGGGCCAGACCCCGTCGAGCAACTCGACTTCGAGTTCGTGCTCTTCGCCTCTAGCCTCATCGACTACGACTACATCATGCAGCTGGTTGCGCGCTACACCCAGGAGCCGCCCGGCAAGCAGACCATGAGCCGCGAGCAGATCATCCAGCTCCTCTGCGCCAACAGCAATCTGATGGAGGAACGCGAAGAGATCATCGCTTATCTCAACACCCTGGAAGCGGGCAAAGGGCATGGTGGCATCGAAGACATCCGAGGCCGCTACCAGGTATTCAAGGCGCAGAAGGCCGAGGACGCACTGAGCGCCATCGCCGAGCAGCACGGGCTTGCGCCTGCCGCCCTGCAAGGCTTCGTCGACGGCGTGCTCGATCGGCTGATCTTCGACGG
>NZ_JAYESN010000745.1:0-539 GCF_034860625.1 Lamprobacter sp. | reverse complement strand
ACACGTCTGGCCGCGATCGCCGAGGCCAAGCGCCAAATCGAGGCACGCGCCGCCGAGCGCTTCGCCCGGGAGCAGGCCGCCTACGAAGCCAAGCTCGCCGCGCGCGCAGCCAAGGCCGCGGCCCGTGGGCGCAAGCCCGGTGGCAAGGCCCCTAAGGCGCCCTCGCCGGAGCCCCGCGCCGAGGACCAGATCAACCTCACCGATGCAGAATCGCGCATCATGCACATCGCCGGTGGCGGTTTCGAGCAGTGCTACAACGCCCAGGCCCTTGTGGATACCGAGTCCATGTTAGTGATGGTGGCGCAGGTGACCCAAGCGGCCAACGACAAGGAGCAGGTCGCCCCCCTGATCGAAGGCGTGCAGGCCCTGCCCGAGGGGCTCAACCACCCCGAGGAAGTCATCGCCGACAACGGCTATTTCAGTGAGCACAACGTCGAGCTCTGCGAGGCCGCTGGGGTCGTGCCATTGATCGCCATGAAGCGCGATGAACATCACCCCCATTGGTCAGAGCGCTTCAGCGAGCCCGCAGCGTTGACGCT
>NZ_JAYESN010000744.1:0-544 GCF_034860625.1 Lamprobacter sp. | reverse complement strand
GCCTTCAATGGTGCTGGCTATTCGGCCTGGTCGAATGTTGCTACAGAAACCTCGCTGGTCGCGGCCGAGCAGCTGGAACTGAGCGCCTCAGGTCAAAAGGTCCGCGGTCAACTGCTCGTCGATTTGAGCTGGAATGACAGCGTCGTCGTGGTCGACATCCTTCGCGATGGCGTTTCGATTGCCACCGGCATCTCTGGGGGCCTCTACTTTGACGATGGGCTCGGCAATGGCGGCGGCACCTTTGTCTACCAGGTCTGCGAAACCGACACATCGACCTGCTCCAACAGGGTGACGGTCGCTTTCTGAATCACCTTCTGAACCGTTCAGCGCTGTCAGCGCTGATCAACGAGCCCGCTGGAGTCACCTCCTGCGGGCTTTTTTTGACACCCTCCAAAGCAACTGCCTCATGCAAGACATCAACTCCAAGCGCCGCCTGATCGCCGAATGGGAGCCGCAAGCCGCGGTGATGCTCACCTGGCCGCATTCCGGCACCGATTGGGCACAACAGCTCGACGCGGTCGAGCGCGTCTACCAGCGTCTCGTC
>NZ_JAYESN010000743.1:0-556 GCF_034860625.1 Lamprobacter sp. | reverse complement strand
GCGGTCGCACGGGCCTTTCGTCGGCATCGCGGCAAGGCCGTCAGTCTGGTGGCGGCCGGCTTTCCGGTCGCGGAGGCCATCGCGCCGATCCTGGTGGTCGCCGTGGCTGCAGCGCTCGGCTGGCGCACGACCTGGTGGCTGATCGCGGGGCTGCTGATCCTGCTGGCCGGGGTCTTGCTCGCGTTGCTTGGGCGTCATGTCCCGGAGCGTCCCAGCCTCGAGGCCGGATCATCCGGTGAGCCTGCGCCCTGGACGCGGGCACAGGTATTGCGCGATCGACGCTTCTATCTGATCCTGCCGGCGCTGATGGGCGCGCCCTTCATCGCCACCGCCGTGTTCTTTCATCAGGTGCCGCTGGCCGAGTCCAAGGGCTGGACCCTGGCCTGGCTGGCGGCGAGCTTTCCCGCCTTTGCGGCGGCGCACCTGTTATCACTGTCGTTCAGCGGCCCCTTGATCGATCGCCTCGGTGCGCGTCGACTGCTGCCCTGGCATCTGACGCCCTTGTTGCTGGCCCTTCTGGCGCTCGCGCTCGCCAATGGACCTTGGTTGGCGCCGC
>NZ_JAYESN010000742.1:0-567 GCF_034860625.1 Lamprobacter sp. | reverse complement strand
ACCATCATCGCCGACTACAACGCCCAGTACGGCACCAACCACAAGCTCGGCGAGTTCGATCTCTACTACCAGGACGTGCAGAGCCGCATCAAGGATCAGCAGTACCCCAACAGCGACGTCCCGCACGCGCACAAGATCGACATCACCATCGTCGTCGACATGCTGCTGACCGGCTTCGACTCGAAGTACCTCAACACCCTCTATGTCGACAAGAACCTCAAGCACCACGGCCTGATTCAGGCCTTCTCGCGCACCAACCGGGTGCTCAACGACACCAAGCCCTACGGCAACATCCTCGACTTTCGCGCCCAGGAGCAGGCCGTCGATGCCGCCATCGCCCTGTTCTCCGGCGAAGACACCAACCGCTCGCGCGAGATCTGGCTAGTGGACCCGGCCCCCGAGGTGATCAAACAGCTCGACGCCGCCGTCACGCAGCTCGAGACCTTCATGCAGACCCAGGGCCAGCCCTGCACCCCGGAGGCCGTCAGCAACCTCAAAGGCGACACCGCCCGCGCCGAGTTCATCAACCGCTTCAAGGAGGTCCAGCGCCTCAAGACCCAGCTCGAC
>NZ_JAYESN010000741.1:0-570 GCF_034860625.1 Lamprobacter sp. | reverse complement strand
AGAGGCTCTCGTTCAGGTTAGCCAAAGCGCCGTTCTGATCGCTGACCCGAGCCGACTTGTCCCCGTCGCGTTGAACTGCCCAAGCGCAAAGCGGCTTTGGATCGGGTCGGGCGGGCGACGGCGCCTTACCGGGCCAGACGATCGCACACAGTACCCGCAAACAGCCCGCTGCCCGATCCTCGGAGATTGAATCAGCGTCTGCGCAGGCGCGATTGCGGTTGAGATGAAGCAGAGCAGCTCGGGCAGACAAGCACGGCACTGAAACGGTCTGGCGACCGATAACGCATCGCTTGTCTCAGGCCGAATCTTGCCAGCAGGTAGTAGGGCTGATGGATGGTGCTGAGTAGGGAATTGGTTTGCTTCATTGGTGATGAAGTAGGGAACTGAGTTCCGTAGATGGCAGCTGAAGTATGGAACTGAGTTCCCTAGATTGGGCTTAAGTAAGGAACTGAGTTCCTAAGTAAAATTCTGTATTGACAAGTCTGATTCGTGCTCATTATTCCTATTGGTCATGACGATGTTTTCATCTAAGTGATTGACCGATAATGTGAAATCGCCTTGATCATGCGC
>NZ_JAYESN010000740.1:0-577 GCF_034860625.1 Lamprobacter sp. | reverse complement strand
GCACTAGCAGCCTGTCGGACTTTGCGACCACCGCCCGCGTGCCGACTTGGGAGACTGTCGTGCTGCTTCAGGAAAAACGCCGATGCCCAACTTCCGCTCCATCGATCGCGGCCGCCCATTAGCGTTGCCCCTGTCGTTACAGGACTGGCTGCCCGAGAGCCATCTAGCGCGCTCTGTCGTCGAGGTGGTGAAAGCGCTCGATCTGAGCGCCCTGATCCAAGCGTACGCCGGGCGCGGGAGCTTGCCCGATCACCCGGCGATGATGCGCTCGCTGTTGATCTATGGTTATGCCACGGGCTGTTACTCCAGCCGCAAGATCGAGTTGGCCACCTTTGATTCGGTGGCCTTTCGCTTCATTGCCTGCAATCAGCACCCCGACCACGACACCCTAGCGACCTTTCGGAAGCGCTTTCGGGTGGAATTCGAGGCGGTGTTCGTGCAAGTGCTGGAGGTCGCGCACGCGCATCCGTTCAGTCGCTTCGGCCAGGTGAGCCTGGATGGGACGAAGATCCACGCCAACGCCAGCCGCCACAGCGCCCTGTCATACGGGCATGCCGAGGCCATTGAGGCGCAACTC
>NZ_JAYESN010000739.1:0-577 GCF_034860625.1 Lamprobacter sp. | reverse complement strand
AGTCTGTGAGTTCATCGCGACTCAGATTGCTGACCAGCACCGTCGGGCGCAGGTCGCTGTAGCGGGCATCGAGCACATCAAACAGCATCGCCCGGCGTTTGTCAGCGTTGCCGATCGCCATGCCGACCTCATCCATGACCAGCAGATCGACACGGGTGAGTATGGCAATGGCCTCGCGCTCACTATAGGCGGCATCGGACGCGAAACTCGCCCGCATCATCCGCAAGGCCTCCGACATCGAGAGCAACAAGGCGCTGCGACCGGCGGTCAGCACCTCGGCGACGATCGCGCAGGCGAGATGGGTCTTGCCGGTGCCGGGGGTGCCGACCAGGATGAGGCTATCGCCTTGCGGCGCGCGCTGGACATGGTTCGCATAGGCGCGACAGAGCCCAAGTACGCGTCGTTGCTCGGCGGTGACCGCCTGATAGTTGGCAAAGGTCTTGTCACGATAGCGCGCCGGAATCCCGCTGCGCCCAAGCAAGCGTTCAGAGGCGCGCTGCTGTGCGGCGCGTTGTTCGGCGAGAATCCGCCGCACCTCCTCGCGACCTGGTGCGCCCAGTTCCTCAAGCGACATCAT
>NZ_JAYESN010000738.1:0-589 GCF_034860625.1 Lamprobacter sp. | reverse complement strand
CCTCCTCCGGTGAGCGTTTCAGCTCCACGAAGCTCTCGAAGGCGTAGCCCCTGCGCTTGATCCAGAGCTCTGGCAGATTGGGCGGTGCATCGCTCAGCTTAGCCCGGGCCAGAATCGTGAGACTGCTCTCGGGGTCTGGCTTACAGCCCGATGGAGGTCTTAGGTGGCCGTCATCATTGGGATTCCAGGCTTGGAGCACGGTGGTCATGCGCGAACCATCGGCCAACGCCGATCCCCCTCGGCCACTGTACTGATCCAAGGTCGCGGCACGGGCGTTGGCCTTGCCGGTGTGGTGAACGAAACGCACGCAACAGTCCAGCGTGCGAACAATGCGTCGCGCTGAGGTGATCAAGGCCTGTTCGTTGTCGTTCACGGCGTTCTCACTGGCGCCGAATGACACCAGCGGATCAAAGATCACCACCGCCGGGCGGTCATCGCGATAGGCGCGGCCCAGGTCATCGGCGAGGCGTGTGAGCACCACATTGCCCTGGATCAACTGGGCCAGCTTCAGACTGGAGCCACAGATGTCCCAAAAGATCACGCTATCGAACACGCGGCGGCGCTGAACCTCGGTCAGCTCAAGGGCGGC
>NZ_JAYESN010000737.1:0-607 GCF_034860625.1 Lamprobacter sp. | reverse complement strand
TCGAGTACCGATCGAAGCGCGAGAACAGCGTCAGCCGCGCACCGGCCGGCCGCGCACCATTGAGATATTTGCCGCTCAGCATGCCGAACGCTAACGGCGAATAGGCCAGCAGACCACAGTGCTCGCGGATCGCGACCTCGGCCAGGCCGACCTCGAAGCTGCGATTCAATAGACTGTACGGGTTCTGGATACTGACCATCCGCGGCAGGCCGTGGGTCTCGGCCAATGCCAGCATCCGCAGCGTGCCCCAGGGCGTCTCGTTGGAGAGCCCGACATGACGCACCTTGCCGGCCTTGACCAGATCATCCAATACCTGCAGCGTCTCGAGCAGCGGGACACTGTCATCCGTCTCCGGGTGACTGTAGCCGAGCTTGCCGAAGTAATTGGTCTCACGATCCGGCCAATGCAGCTGGTAAAGATCGATATAATCCGTCTGCAGCCGCTTCAGGCTGGCGTCGAGCGCCGCCTCGATGTTGGCGCGATCCAGTCGCCGCCCCGGCATGCGCAGATAGTCGATCCAGTCGCCCGGCCCGGCGACCTTGCTGGCGATGATCAGGCGCTCGCGGCCACCGCGCTCGGCGAGCCAGTTGCCGATGAAGCGCTCGGT
>NZ_JAYESN010000736.1:0-631 GCF_034860625.1 Lamprobacter sp. | reverse complement strand
CAGCCCTTTTAAGGTGACCCTAACACGTTGTAATCTATAGGCATCTTCCGGAAGCCCTGGAGCTGATGCCCTGATGTTTGACGGTATCCTGCAACGCTTTGCCGAGCGCGCCCCTGCCAGCGTGATGGTGCGCGGACTACTCGAGCGCCTCCTCAACGCCGAACGACTCGACCACTGGTTCGAGTCCATGCGCGAGGAGCAGTATACGCGCCAGATCCTGTTCTCCTCGCTGGTCGGGCTGATGCTGCAGATCGTCTGTCGGGTACAGGCCAACGTGCATGCCGCTCATCGTGAGTCGAGTATCGCCGCCTCGGTCGTGGCGGTCTATGACAAGCTCAAAGGGGTCGAGTTGTCGACCTCTCAAGGGCTGGTGCGCCTGATCGCCGGCGATGCCGCGGAGATCATTGACGAACTCGGAGGCACCCGCCCCGAGCGCCTGCCTGGGTATCGCATCCTGTACCTTGATGGAAACTGTGTGGCCGCCAGCGAACGCCGGCTCAAGCCCTTGCGCGACAGTGCTGCCGCGCCCCTGCCGGGCAAGGCGCTGGTGGTCTTCGATGATGCCCGTGGGCTGCTCAGTGATGTGTTCCCCTGTGCCGATGGCCATGCCCAGGAGCGCAGTCTGCTCGAT
>NZ_JAYESN010000735.1:0-642 GCF_034860625.1 Lamprobacter sp. | reverse complement strand
CATGAGCGCCGACCCCCGCCACCCCTCAGACAAAGACCCCCTGCGCCTCTGGCATCGCGCCTTCGGCATTGCGCTGATGGATGTCTTTGCCGATGCGCCCTGGGCCGTGGAACTCGAACTTGAAATGGCCCTGAAAAGCCAACTGCTCGATGTCGCCATCATCGAAGCAGCGGGGCCGGCTGACCCGCGCCAGCCGCGGCCCGCACAGCCTGATCAGCCGGTGCTGCCCGATGGTCTGGAGAACCTGCGCGCGCACAACCTACTGACCTACAAATCCCATCACGAAGCCCTCACCGCCTGGGTGCTCGACGAACTGATCGGCCACTACGTCAACTATCGCAAGCAGCGGCTTGCAAGCGATGGCAAGCGCCACCCGCTCGACGCCTTCGGCCTGTATGCCGTGGCCACACGCTATCCCGAGCAGCTCACCCGCGCGCATTCGCTCCGCGCCACCGCCTGGGACGGCGTCTACGATCTCCCCTGGGGCGCTCATCAGGTCCGGGTGATCGTGCTCAACCGCATCGAGAAACACCCCCGCAATGCCGCCTGGGAACTCTTTGCCAGCGAACAAGATCGGATGCGCCAAGGGCTCGAGCACTACCGCGAGCGCCATCCTCACCCAAGCGACAGCGGCCACGGGGC
>NZ_JAYESN010000734.1:0-653 GCF_034860625.1 Lamprobacter sp. | reverse complement strand
TAGCTTGCCTTCAGTGCGGTACGCGGGCCACTGCAGTTGTTTGGTAATCGCATACTTGATCGACAACTCGATGCAGTAGCCGCAAAGGTAGATGGCATTTGCATAGCGCCGGTTTTCTATCAAGAGCGCCGCATCACTGTACTTCTGACGGATGTTGTCGCGAATTTGTTCCAGATGCATGGTGCTGTTTTTCCTTAGGCCGTTCCTTGCTTGAACGCTGTTCAAGCCAACCCCGCACTACTCGGCAGATTGATGATCTGCCGTGCCAAGGATTCCGCTACTGGCAAGGGCGCGCGCGGACAGTCGCGGTAGGGTGGCAACTGGTGCATTAGCGTCCAGGCCGGGCGGGTCATCAGTCCGGCGTCATTGGTCGCGGCCAGGATGTCATCGCGCTGCTCGGCCACGTCTTCCGACAAGATCAGTGTTTGCAGCCAGTCGTTGCTCTCGCAGCCGGCTGGTTCCTGCATCAGTCTCACCTGTTCAAGCCCGGCAAAGGCGCCGCGATAGCGTTCATACAACCGGCGCTTGGAGGCAAGAAAGTCTGGCAACTGGTCCAACTGCGCGCAGCCGAGCGCGGCGTTGAGGTTGGGCATGCGGACATTGTAGCCGATCCCATCGTGAACGTAGTCCCAGGGAATTATGAGGGACGGACC
>NZ_JAYESN010000733.1:0-656 GCF_034860625.1 Lamprobacter sp. | reverse complement strand
AGCGGGGATTCAGAAGGGCGAAGCGACCATCTTGCTAACACTGCTCAACGAGAAATTCGGACCAGACACCGTTGATGCCTACCGCGAACGCATTACGGCTGCCGAGCCGGAACAACTGCTGCAATGGTCCAAACGCATCCTGAGCGCTGAGACACCCGAGACGATTTTCCACTGAGGCATGGGTGCGGCGGGGACACGCGCCGCCCTACTAGCCGAGCTGGAATGCTTCGAGCACGCTTCGCCGCCGGTGAGGCCAGCGTGCCCCTGGTCGCCCAGGAACTGGCCAAAGCCTGCCACAGCCTGCCGATCGCCTTCATCCGCCAACAAGACTACTTCACCCCCGCCGCCGTGCAAGGCTTGCAACCGGGCCAGAACCTATTCGTCGCCCCGGATGGCCGCTGGCTCGGCCCCTACATTCCTGCCGCCTATCGCGGTTATCCCTTCGCCCTCCTGCCAGCCGACACCGACCAACTCGTGCTCTGCGTCGATCTCGACAGCGCGCTGATCGGCGACCAGCACGAGCAACCCTTCTTCACCGACACCGGCGACCCTGCTCAGCGCATCAAGGACGTGCTCGACGTCCTCCAGCAGCTGCATCAGAATCGCCCGCACACCCCGCGCCTCTGCGCCGCCCTGGAGGCTGAGCAATTGATCAC
>NZ_JAYESN010000732.1:0-656 GCF_034860625.1 Lamprobacter sp. | reverse complement strand
GCTCAACCGATCTCACCCCGCGAGCGCGCATCAAGCGTCTCGTCCATGAGATCGTTGACAGCGTCCAGGCATTCCGTCACGGCAAGGGGGACCTCATCGCCTTGCTGAAGGATGTTGCGCACGAGGATCAGGCTGCGTTGCATCTGTCGAAGGTCGCGAACGGCTTCCCAGCTCATGGCCTCATCGATGTGAAACAGCGCGCGCTCCCAGCCTTCGAACCCTGGGTGTGCAGCCACGTCATCGCGCAGGCACTGCCAAGCGCCCTGCAGATCGGACAGGATGGTTTTCTCGTAGGCTGTCGGTTCAGTGGAAAATCCCATTTTTTTCTTAGCCGTCGACTGGAAACGCACTTTACCCAGCCAGGATAATGACGCCATCCTACCCGATCCAGAGGCCTCTCCCAGATGATCTTCAAGCAGCTGTTCGAATCCGATTCCGCCACCTACACCTATCTGATCGCCTGTGAGCACAGCCGCCAGGCGATCCTGATCGATCCGGTCATCGATACCGTCGAGCGGGATCTGCAGGTGCTAAAAGACCTCGGGCTGACGCTGATGGCAACACTGGAGACCCATGTGCATGCCGATCACCTCACCGGCGCGCGGCGGCTGAAACAGCGCTCGGGCTGCCAGACCGCCTATCCGAAGATGCTGGGT
>NZ_JAYESN010000731.1:0-673 GCF_034860625.1 Lamprobacter sp. | reverse complement strand
GGACGCCTTCGAGCGCCGCCTGTTCGTGGTGCGCAAACGGATGGACAATGAGATCCGTGCCCACGGCTACGACAAGACCGCCTATTACGTCGCCTCGATGTCGTCACGGACCATCAACTACAAGGGCATGTTGCTCGCCGGTCAGGTCGGCAACTATTACCTCGACCTGCGCGATGAACGCTTCGAGTCGGCGCTGGCGCTGGTACACCAGCGCTTCTCGACCAATACCTTCCCAACCTGGGATCTGGCGCAGCCGTTCCGAATGATCTGCCACAACGGCGAGATCAACACCCTGCGCGGCAATGTCAACTGGATGGCGGCGCGTCGGCATACGATGCGCTCCGAGGTCCTCGGCGATGACCTCGACACTATCTGGCCGCTGATCCCCGAGGGTCAGTCGGATTCGGCCTGTTTTGACAATGCGCTCGAGCTATTGGTGATGGGCGGCTACTCGCTGGCGCAGGCGATGATGATCCTGATCCCGGAGGCCTGGTCTGGCAACAGGCTGATGGACGAGAAGCGCCGCGCCTTCTACGAGTTCCATGCCGCGCTGATGGAGCCCTGGGACGGCCCGGCCGCGATCGCCTTTACCGACGGCCGCCAGATCGGCGCCACGCTCGACCGCAACGGCCTGCGTCCAGCGCGCTATCTGGTCACCAACGATGACCTGGTT
>NZ_JAYESN010000730.1:0-673 GCF_034860625.1 Lamprobacter sp. | reverse complement strand
AGACGCCTTCGAGCGCCGCCTGTTCGTGGTGCGCAAACGGATGGACAACGAGATCCGTGCCCACGGCTACGACAAGACCGCCTATTACGTCGCCTCGATGTCGTCACGGACCATCAACTACAAGGGTATGCTGCTCGCTGGTCAGGTCGGCAACTATTACCTCGATCTGCGCGATGAGCGCTTCGAGTCGGCGCTGGCGCTGGTGCATCAACGCTTCTCGACCAATACCTTCCCGACCTGGGATCTGGCGCAGCCGTTTCGAATGATCTGCCACAACGGCGAGATCAACACCCTGCGCGGCAATGTCAACTGGATGGCGGCGCGCCGGCATACGATGCGCTCCGAGGTCCTCGGCGATGACCTCGACACCATCTGGCCGCTGATCCCCGAGGGTCAGTCCGACTCGGCCTGTTTCGACAATGCGCTCGAACTACTGGTGATGGGCGGCTACTCGCTGGCGCAGGCGATGATGATCCTGATCCCGGAGGCCTGGTCCGGCAACAAGCTGATGGACGAGAAGCGCCGCGCCTTCTACGAGTTCCATGCCGCGCTGATGGAGCCCTGGGATGGTCCGGCCGCGATTGCCTTTACCGACGGCCGGCAGATCGGCGCCACGCTCGACCGCAATGGCTTGCGCCCAGCCCGTTACCTGGTCACCAACGATGATCTGGTC
>NZ_JAYESN010000729.1:0-681 GCF_034860625.1 Lamprobacter sp. | reverse complement strand
ATTTTAATCTGTGTACATCGGCGTCACCCGCAGTTTATAGGTTAATGCACTGGAATCACGAAGCCACCACGCCTCTGCATGAGGAGCGCCTCGAGGCGGTCATGGATGCCATACGAGCAAGCGGCGCTCGTCGTCTACTCGATCTTGGCTGTGGCGAAGGCGACCTGCTCGTGCGACTCGCGCAGGAGCCCGGGCTTGAGCAGATCCTAGGGATCGATCTCGATGCCCGCCACCTTGAACAGCTCCGGCTGCGGCTCGAGGCGATCGCCACCGAGCCACCCAGGACGCGCGGCGGCGAATGGCAAGGTCACAAAGGACACAGGATCGAGCTGCGGCACGGCTCGCTGACCGAGCCCGATGCCAGCCTCGCCGGCTTCGACTGCGCCCTGCTGATCGAGACCATCGAGCACATCGAGCCCCGGGATCTAGCCCAAGTCGAGCAAGCGCTCTTCGCACGGATGCGCCCGCAAACGGTGATCATCACCACCCCAAATGCCGAATACAACCCGCTACTCGAGGTGCCAGCGAACCGCTTTCGCCATCCCGATCATCGCTTCGAATGGGACCGCCCGCGGTTCCAGCGCTGGACGCGCGGCGTTGCACAACGGCACGGCTATGGACTGCGCCACCGTGACATCGGCGGCGTGCATGCGGTCTATGGCGGCGCCAGCCAGATGGCGT
>NZ_JAYESN010000728.1:0-686 GCF_034860625.1 Lamprobacter sp. | reverse complement strand
GATTCCGCTGCAGACCATCGGCGCGGTGCTGCAGTCGCAGAATCTGGTCGCCGATGCCGGCAACATCGTCGTCGGCGAGCAGTATCTGCGCATCTGGCCCACCGGCGAGTCCGAGTCCGTGCAATTGATCGGCGACGCGCTGATCAGCTCTGAGGACAAGCGCGTGCTGCGCATCTCAGACATCGCCGAGATCCGCCGTGCCTACATCGATGTGCCGAATCGGTATTTCTATCAAGACGGCCAGCCGGCGCTCACCCTCGGCATCTCGGTGATGGGCGGGCAAAACGTGGTCGAGGTCGGCCGCCAGCTCGATGAGCGCATCGCAGCCCTGGAGGGCGATATCCCGCTCGGCATGGAGCTGAAGGCCATCTACAACCAGCCCGAGGTGGTCGACCAGTCGGTCAACGGCTTCATCATCAGCGTTGCGCAAGCGGTGGCGATCGTCATCGTCGTACTGCTGCTGTTCATGGGCCTGCGGGTCGGTTTCATCATCGGCGCCGTTTTACTGATCACCGTCGCCGGGACTTTGTTCATCATGGCCCTGGCGGGCATCGAACTACAGCGTATCTCCCTAGGCGCCCTGGTCATCGCACTCGGCATGCTGGTCGACAATGCCATCGTCGTCGCCGAAGGGATGATGGTGCGCATGAACGCCGGGATGCGCGCGGAGCAGGCCGCGAGCGAGA
>NZ_JAYESN010000727.1:0-686 GCF_034860625.1 Lamprobacter sp. | reverse complement strand
CCTCGCTCGCAGCCTTCTCCGGGCGCATTCCGGCGTTCATGCGCACCATCATCCCTTCGGCGACGACGATGGCATTGTCGACCAGCATGCCGAGCGCGATAACCAGTGCGCCAAGCGAGATGCGCTGCAGCTCGATCCCGGCCAAGGCCATGATGAACAGCGTACCGGCCACGGTGATCAGCAGCACGGCGCCGATGATGAAGCCGACTCGCAGACCCATGAACAACAGCAGCACCAGGATAACGATGGCCACCGCCTGGGCGACGCTGACGATGAAGCCGTTGACCGACTTGTCGACCACCTCGGGCTGGTTGTAGATGGCCTTCAGCTCCATGCCGAGCGGGATATCGTTCTCCAGGGCTGCGATGCGCGCATCGAACTGCCGGCCGACCTCGACCACGTTTTGTCCGCCCATCACGGAGATGCCGAGGGTCAGCGCCGGTTGGCCGTCTTGATAGAAATACCGATCCGACACATCGATGTAGGCGCGGCGGATCTCGGCGATGTCTGAGATGCGCAGTACGCGCTTGTCCTCAGAGCTGATCAGCGCGTCGCCGATCAACTGCACGGACTCGGACTCGCCGGTGGGCCAGATGCGCAGATACTGCTCGCCGACAACGATGTTGCCGGCATCGGCGACCAGATTCTGCGATTGCAGCACCGCGCCGATGGTCTGCAGCGGAATG
>NZ_JAYESN010000726.1:0-688 GCF_034860625.1 Lamprobacter sp. | reverse complement strand
ATGCGCGAATTGCAATTGGCGGATGCCGCCGCCGGCATCGCCGAGACCTTCGAGGACATCGAGGCCCTCTCGGCGCGCTGCCGCTTCGGGGACTGCCAGCACGAGCGCGAGCCCGGCTGCGCACTCCGCGAGGCCATCGAACAGGGCCAGCTCGCGCCCGCGCGGCTGCAGCGCTGGCGCAAGCTGCTCGCCGAGGACCGCTTTAACTCGGCCAGTCTTGCCGAGCGTCGCAGCAAAGACCGCGCCTTCGGCAAGCTGGTCAAACGGGTGATCAAGGAGGGCAAGTCGCGCCGGACGTTCTGAACAGGGATGATATCGGCCTGTCACTCAGGCAACTCCTTCGCGCGCACAGGATCAGGCCCCGTTGGCGAGCGTCGTTAGCGTATCCTCGCTCAGTGAGCCGCCCATTACCCGACCTTCAAGCGCGACAAGCCCAGACTACGATAGCGCGCACACAACGGGCAGCCCCGATCAAAGCGCCCCTGCTCGGTGACCAGATAACGGATCTGGCACGGCGGACAGTCTCTCAGGTGGGCACTGCCCATGCGCAGATCACGCGCCAGCATCCAGCACAGCGTCATCTCCAGGCTGTTGTTCGGACCCAAGAGCCTCTGCGCCAAATCATGCGCCTGGATCATCGCCTCTATCGACCTCGAGCGCCGATCCAGCCCGCCCACAGCGCTGGAGG
>NZ_JAYESN010000725.1:0-688 GCF_034860625.1 Lamprobacter sp. | reverse complement strand
AGCCAGCAGTTGCACGCCTTTTTGGCGGATTTCGCTATCGGTCATCATAAGGATTGTTCTCTGAGAAAGTCGATGGGATCCTGGATACGAACAGACTTCACCGCAGGCGCCTTTTTGAGAATGCCTTTGTCGGTCGTCAAGAATGCGTCGGCCTCAGCGGCGACCGCACAAGCCAGATGCAGGGCATCCATCTTTTTTAGACCCAGTTGGTTGAACTCCTTGGCTCGCTGGAGAAGCTCGGGAGATTCGGCGATATCAATCTCGGCGTAACGCTTCCAAGTGCCGATTTGCGTGCTGCGCTCTTCGTAGGGATTCCTGGCATTCTCGTAGTCGAGGATGTATGACCAGATCAATGGGTGCAGGCCGCTACGAATGAGTTGTTGTATCTGGAGCTTGGCTTCCGTGTCCAGCCGAATGAGGATCTGACTCTGGTCATCGTAGGGTCGGTTGAAGAGGCAGCTGTCGAGATAGAGTCTCATATCACGCCTTCGAATGTGGAAAGAGCTGCTGCATCAGCCCGTTCTTGTGGGTCTTGAGGGCGTTGAGTTTGTCGGCTTGGGCGGCGATCAGTGCGTCGAGGGAGGAGAGGCAGTTGGCGATTTTTTGTTGTTCCGGAAGACTAGGGATCAAGACGACTATTGCGCTCAGCGTTTCTTGACCTATGTTATATCGGGTACTGCCGGCACTA
>NZ_JAYESN010000724.1:0-692 GCF_034860625.1 Lamprobacter sp. | reverse complement strand
CCGCCGGTCGAGCGCCATCCGATCAAGACCTTCGTCTCGACCTGGAACGACGCGCTGATCCGCGAGGCCTGCCAGCGCGAGATCAACCGCGGCGGCCAGGTCTACTTCCTGCACAACGAGGTCGAGACCATCGAGAACATGGCGCAGAAGCTCGAGGCACTGGTGCCCGAGGCCCGTGTCGAGGTCGCCCACGGCCAGATGCGCGAGAAGGAGCTCGAGCGGGTCATGCGCGACTTCTACCATCGCCGCTTCAACCTGCTGGTCTGCACCACCATCGTCGAGTCCGGCATCGATGTGCCGAGCGCCAACACCATCGTCATCCATCGCGCCGACAAGCTCGGCCTGGCGCAGCTGCATCAGCTGCGCGGGCGGGTTGGCCGCTCGCACCATCGTGCCTATGCCTATCTAATCACACCGCCACCGAAGTCGATGACCGCCGATGCCAAGAAGCGGCTGGAGGCGATCGAGTCCCTGGAAGACCTGGGTGCCGGCTTCACGCTGGCGACGCACGATCTGGAGATCCGCGGGGCGGGTGAATTGCTAGGCGAGGAGCAATCGGGCCAGATCCACGAGATCGGCTTCACCCTCTACATGGATCTGCTTGAGCGCGCGGTCGAGGCGCTGAAATCCGGCAAGACCCCGGAGCTGGATCGCCCGCTCGATCACGGCGCCGAGATCGACCTTGGCCTCCC
>NZ_JAYESN010000723.1:0-694 GCF_034860625.1 Lamprobacter sp. | reverse complement strand
GCGCAGATCCGCGAAGACCCGCGCCAGGCCGAGGTGCTGATCAAGGGCACCGATTACACGCGCTGCGAGATCCAACTCGCCAAGCGTCAGGAGATGATCGTGACCCTTGAAGACTTTTTGCGCCGGCGCTCGAAGATCGCGCTGGTGGTGCCGCGTCAGCAAATCCAGCAAGCGGAAGGCCTGATGGAGGCCTGCGAGATCCTCTTTGGCGATCAGGCACAGGCGCGCTATGACGAGTATTTCTGCGAAGATTGCGAGGTCACACCAGCGCAGTCGCGGCAGATGCCTGAGATGGCTGAGCCGGGCGCCGCCTAGCGCGGGGCCGCTGTAGAGCGATGATCGGGAAGTCGATCAGTAATGATTCAACGACGACCTGCACAGGCAGGCTGGAAGAAACGCAGCGGTTCCAACAATCGGGCCAGCTAGCGATTCACGTTACTTTTGAACCGTTCCTACGCGGCGACAGGCGGATCAGGTTTGGGCTTATCAAAATGAACGGATCAGCATGACCACCAACACTGCCATCCAGATGGCATCGCCGCCTGCCGGGCTACCCGTCAGGCACGCGATCACCGTCGATGAATATCTGCGCATGGGAGAGGCTGGCATTCTGGCGCCAGATGCCCGCTGCGAGCTGATTGCAGGAGAGATCATCGATATGCCGCCGATCGGCCCAGCGCATGCCAGCAAGACC
>NZ_JAYESN010000722.1:0-695 GCF_034860625.1 Lamprobacter sp. | reverse complement strand
ACCAGCGCAACCGTGATCACCGCGGTCGTGATCAGTCCGCGGGTGGCATCGCTCAATGACTCGAGATCGATCTGCGGCTCCTTCACCTCGGTCAGGGTAGCGGCATCCTCGACCTCCGCATCGGTCTGCTCCCGATCCCGCTGACGGGCGTCCTCGGCCGCTTGGCGGCGCTGCATCGCCTTGTCGTACGCGATGCGTCGGCGGGTCACCTGCACCCAGCGTCGCGCCTGGCCGTCTGCCGTGGCGTCTTCCGCGGGGGTCAGCGCCTGCAAGCGGGCAAGGGTCTGCGCGCGCTCCGCTTCCGCCGTGCGCAAGCGTTCACGGATCGCAACCGGGCGCACCGCCGCCTCCTCCAGGTGTGTGAGTGCCTGTCGGTAGAGGGACAGCCGTCGATGCTTGACCTCCTCCGGCAGGCCAGCCGCCGATTCGGTCTCGGCGATCTTGGCGTCGAGGACCGCAGGCGTCACCGGTGAGCCTTCGCCAACCGTCTCGGTTTGCGCCCAGGTGGTCTGGAAGACCAGCCCGATCAGCAGGAAGCCGATCGCAAGGAGGTTTAGACGAGCCCGCTTGCTCACGATTCGATGGGGTCCGGCTTCACCAGGCATAGCCCAGCTTCAGGTTCAGCGTGGTGTCGGTGGTCTTGGCCCGGATCGCCGGGTTGCTGTCGTAGTCGTATTCGAATTCGAGACTCGCGG
>NZ_JAYESN010000721.1:0-697 GCF_034860625.1 Lamprobacter sp. | reverse complement strand
AATGCTGCGGGTTGCCAAGGCGTGCGCCAGGGTCTCGGCCATGGCTTGGCTCTCGCTCGCCAGATGCGGGAAGTCCGCCAGCGCCCAGTCGGCCGCGGGTGCCGGCTCGATCAGTAAGGCGAGCAGCGCCTCCCGGGTCGTCGGTGCGGCCTCCAGCACCGTCTTCAGCAGCTCAGTGGCGCTCAGGAAGTCTTCCAGATCGGCCTCTGCCTCATAGCTCACCAACCCCAGGCGGCGCAGCGGTGCGCTGGCCTTGAGGGCATCCGCCAGGGTTGCTTCAGGGATCGACAACAGCCGACTTAGCCGTGCGCGGTTGATCGGACTGGTCGCGCGCGCGGTAGCGCGCAACAGCGTGCGCAGGGGCTCGGAGCTGGCATGATGCTCGAGATAGTCGAGCACCTGTGCCTCGATGGCATCCAGGCCCAACACCTCGACCAGGAGACCCACGGTCGAGCTCACCGGCGCCGTTCCGTCGACGCTGCGCAGGCGGACCTGTGCCGCTGCCGTGCCTTTCGCGAACAGGCTGCGCAGGAGTTGGTGACCGTCGGTATCGTCGAGCTCAAGGGGCTCGGCGGCGACGGCATCGGCGTTAAAGGCCGCGAGCGTCTCGGGCTCGAGGTCGTCCTCATGCGCGGCGGCCCAGTGGGACAGCGCCTGTGGCTCGAGCAGCGGTAGCAGCAGGCTCAGCAGCGAGGCG
>NZ_JAYESN010000720.1:0-697 GCF_034860625.1 Lamprobacter sp. | reverse complement strand
TGCCTCGCTGCTGAGCCTGCTGCTACCGCTGCTCGAGCCGCAAGCGCTGGCCCACTGGGCCACCGCGCATGAGGACGACCTCGAGCCCGAGACGCTCGCGGCCTTCAACGCCGATGCGGTCGCCGCCGAGCCCCTCGAGCTCGACGATACGGATGGTCACCAACTCCTGCGCAGCCTGTTCGCTAAGGGCACGGCAGCAGCACAGGCCCGCCTGCGCAGCGTCGACGGAACGGCGCCGGTCAGCGCGACCGTGCGGCTTCTCGCCGAGGTGCTGGACCTCGATGCCATCGAGGCACAGGTGCTCGACTATCTCGAGCATCATGCCAGCTCCGAGCCCCTGCGCACGCTGTTGCGCGCCGCTGCACGCGCGACCAGTCCAATCAACCGCGCACGGCTGAGCCGACTGTTGTCGATCCCTGATCCGACCCTGGCGGACATCCTCAAGGCCAGCGCACCGCTGCGCCGGCTGGGATTGTTGACGTATGAGCCAGAGGCCGATCTGGAAGACTTTCTGAGCGCCAGTGAGCTGCTGAAGACGGTGCTGGAGGCCGCTCCAACAACCCGCGAGGAGCTGCTCGCCTTACTGATCGAGCCGGCACCCGCGGCCGACTGGGCGCTGGCGGACTTCCCGCATCTGGCCAGCGAGAGCCAAGCCCTGGCCGAGACCCTGGCGCAAGCCTTGGCCACCCGCAGCATC
>NZ_JAYESN010000719.1:0-697 GCF_034860625.1 Lamprobacter sp. | reverse complement strand
GCGAAAAAGGATCAACCCATAGGGAAGAAGCCGGAAATTATGAAGCCGACTGTATACATCGAGACTTCGGTGATTAGTTACCTTACCGCGCGAACGAGCAAAGACATTCGTGCGGCTGCATGGCAAAACATCACCGCAGATTGGTGGGATAATCGACGAGCGGACTTCGATTTGTACATATCCGAATTCGTCGTTGCGGAAGCCTCGCGCGGGAACATAGATGCCGCAGCTCGGAGGATGTCCACCTTAGTGGATATTCGCGAACTCGAAGCAACAGAAGAAGTCAAATTGGTGGCTGAAGCTTTACTGAACCATGGTTCGTTGCCGCCGAAAGCTGAGCTTGACGCTTATCATGTTGCAATCGCTGCAGTCAATGGAATCGACTTTTTGCTAACATGGAACTGCACCCACATTGCGAATGCAGTTATGAGACCGAAAATTGAATCGGTATGTCGTTTATTGGGGTATGAACCACCGATTATTTGCACCCCATCTGAGCTTCTTGAGGGCTAAAACTATGACGAATGACCCGATAATACAAGAAACACGGCGGCTACGGGATTCTTATGCTGAAGAGCACGGCCACGATATTGATGCTATCTTTCAGGATATTCTGAGAAGGCAAAAAGAATCCTCAAAGAAGTTTGTACGTCTTCCGTCAAGAGCGCCAGACGAAAACTGGAAAGCGCCTAATCGT
>NZ_JAYESN010000718.1:0-698 GCF_034860625.1 Lamprobacter sp. | reverse complement strand
CCAAGCGCATCGATCTCCGCGTCGGTCATCGCCTCCGCGGCGAGCCGTGCCGCCATGCCTTCGAGCGCCTCGCGCAGCTGAAAGATCTCGATCAGCTGCTCGGCACTCAGCTCAACCACGCGCGCACCCAGGTTCGGCCGCCGCTCGACCAGCTTGCAGGCCTCGAGCCGAGCAATCGCCTCGCGCAAGGAGCCGCGGCTCACACCATGACGGCGCGCCAGCTCAGGCTCGCTGATCTTGCTGCCCTGCGGCATCTCGCCTTCGACGATGGCCCGTTGCAGGGCATCGAACAGGCGATCGGTGAGGGTGCCGACAACACACGGCTCAAGCACGATCAGCGCGGGGTCATTCATCGCCTCAGCCAGCAAAGTGTCAACACATTTTGGTTTATTCTCGCCAATTAAGCAGTGAATCTACCAGATCTAACACAATGTGTCGACACTCTTATCTCAGGCCAAGCCACTAACCACTAACCAATAACCACTTCTTCCCGCGAGCGACTGTCGTCTGAGTCCTTCCTGCATCAACAGCAGCGCTGGCAAGCTAGACTAAAGCGAATCCATCCCACCGTAGCCACAAAACCATGCACCGCCATAAACGTCCCATCGGCATCCAAACCTTCCGCAAGATCCGCGAGGACGATTACTACTATGTCGACAAGACCGGCTTCGCGCTGCAGCTGATCGAGGAAGGCACAC
>NZ_JAYESN010000717.1:0-699 GCF_034860625.1 Lamprobacter sp. | reverse complement strand
GCGCCATCTGGCTGGCGCCGCCATAGACGGCATGCACGCCGCCGATGTCGCGGTGGCGCAGCCCATAGCCGTGCCGTTGCGCAACGCCGCGCGCCCAGCGCTGGAACCGCGGGCGGTCCCATTCGAAGCGATGGTCGGGATGGCGAAAGCGGTTCGGTGGCACCTCGAGTAGCGGGTTGTACTCGGCATTCGGGGTGGTGATGATCACTGAACGCGGGCGCATGCGCGCGAAGATGGCCTGCTCGACTTGGGTCAGATCCCGGGGCTCGATGTGCTCGATGGTCTCGATCAGCAGGGCGCAGTCGAAGCCGGCGAGGCTAGCATCGGGCTCGGTCAGCGAGCCGTGCCGCAGCTCGATCCTGTGACCTTTGTGACCTTGCCGTTCGCCGCCGCAAGTCCTGGGTGGCTCGGCGGCGATCGCCTCAAGCCGCAGCCGGAGCTGCTCAAGGCGGCGGGCATCGAGATCGATCCCGAGGATCTGCTCAAGTCCCGGCTCCTGGGCGATACGTACGAGCAGGTCGCCTTCGCCACAGCCAAGATCGAGTAGACGACGAGCGCCACTTGCTCGCACGGCCTCCATGACCGCCTCGAGGCGCTCCTCATGCAAGGGCGTGGTGGCTTCGTGATTCCAGTGCATTAACCTATAAACCGCAGATGACGCAGATGACGCAGATGACGCAGATGTACGCAGATTAAAAC
>NZ_JAYESN010000716.1:0-701 GCF_034860625.1 Lamprobacter sp. | reverse complement strand
ACAGACCAGCTCATCGCGCCAAAGCCGGTGATCTCAGGTTATTCGAACCCTGCAACCGGCATCAACGCTGGCCCGCTCAATCCTCGCCAAAGGCCGCTAGGAAGGCCGCGACGAAACGTGGATAGTCACTGTCGGACAACTGATTGATACCGGCCGCTGCCTTGCGACCGCCGCCGGTCTCAAACTGGCGGCAGAGCGCATCGGCGCCATCCGGGCGGTTGATCGGCGCTCGCACGCTGACCACAAAGCCACCTTGCTCGAGCTGGGTCAGCATGGCATGCGCTCGACTCGGCGCCTGCTGCGCCAAGGCGTTGGCAAACACACCCCCGACCCGGCGTGCCCAGGCGGCAGCCGGGAGCACCATCAATAGGTGCGTCGCACTCTGGTGCTCCGGGCTCATGGCACGCGCGCGCGTCATGTCGTCAGCGTAGCCGGTTTGCAAGGCCTCGAAAGCCTCGTCGCAACGCACGAACTCGAGCGGGTCAGCATAGGGCCGCAAACGCGCGAATAACGCATCGGGCGGAAAATGCAGATCCGCCACCGTCGCGCCATAGCCGTTGTAATTCAGCAGGATACCAAGCTCGCGCAGGCGCTCGAGCGCGTCCTGTGGCAACCCCAGCGGCTGCGCTGCGCGGATTGCGGAGGCATCGAAGTTATCCCCGAAGGTGCCGACCACGGCCCAAGCGCGCTGACGACCCTGA
>NZ_JAYESN010000715.1:0-704 GCF_034860625.1 Lamprobacter sp. | reverse complement strand
GCCGGCGCAGGTGACGCTTGAGCCAGCGGGTGATGAGCGGATCCAGCCGGGCCTTGTTCGGATCGGCCTGGATCAGGCGCACCAGGCGATCGACCGCTGCTTGCAGGGAGGCACGATCCCTAGAGGCGATCTCGACCTCGAAGACCCCGCTCAGGGGGCTCTCGATCAGGCTCAGTTGCTCGGGCGTGTAGCGGCCTTCGTCGATCAGATAGTAGCGCAGCTGCGGCTGGTAGGCGCGTAGGAACAGCGGTGGCTGGGGGCGGATCTGCTCGCTGATGTCTTCGGCGGTGGTCCACCGCGAGAGGCCATTGTAGAGCAGGATCGGTAGGATCGGGGGCAGGCCCTTGGCCGGCGTGGTGACCTGGGTCTTGAGCAGGTGCTGATAGAAGCAGGCGACGTAGTGGAGCATGCGCAGCGGCATGGTCGGATCAACGGTAGATTGAAACTCGATCAGCAGGTAGAGGAACAACCGCTCGGTGACGCCTTGCCAGTGTACTTGCACCGACCAGACGACGTCCTCGAAGCGCTCCTCGAACAGTGGGGTGATGTAGTTTCCGCTGTGGTTCTTGAGCGTCGAGAAGTCCATCAGCGCAGCGATCTCGGACGGAGCGAAGCCTTCGATCAGCTGCTGGACGAACTCGGGGTGGCTGAACAGTTCCTTGTAGCCGGTGTCGTGGTGCTTGGCCATGGGTGGCTTGGGTCGC
>NZ_JAYESN010000714.1:0-709 GCF_034860625.1 Lamprobacter sp. | reverse complement strand
CAGCCCTTTTAAGGTGACCGCCCGGAGGGGGCTGCCGCTTGCGCCAAGAGTTTAGCCGTCGAGACATGAGGCTTGCCGGTGTGCTTCGTGCGCGGTGTGCGTGGCTTCTTCGGCCCCCGGGTGGTCTTGCGCAGCTTCTTCAGGTCGACGTTCTGCGCCAACACCAGCAGCATGGCACAGAAGCGCACCTGGTCGACCTGCGAGAAGACGCTCCACTGTTGCTCCTCGACGGCGATGTTGAGCCCGTCGGTGGTGCGGGCGATCTCAGCGGCCAAGTAGTACTCAGACACCGTCTCATCGATCTTGGCCTCGGGGTGCGCCGCGCGCAGCGCGGCCATGACCACGGCATAGAGATTGAATGCGACCAACGCCAGGCAGAAGCCGAACAGCGCGGCCTGCGGATAGCCCAGGGTGTTGAGCTCGGAGTTCAGATGCCCCTCCAATTTTTGAAACGCGGTTTCAATCGTCCACCGGCCGCGATACAGCTCCGCCACAGTGGCGGCATCGGCCTGCTCGGCAGGCAGGTTGGTCAAGAGGATGAGATCCCGATGCCCATCGCGGGTCGGCTGCTTGAGCCTGAGCACGACGCGCCGCCAGGTCCAGGTGTGCCCCTCGGCATCGGTGACCTGCACCGCCTGCTCGAACAGCTCGCCATCGGCACTGCGCCCGCACGGTTGCAAGGCACTGAGCGGTTTGACAGTGAGACCGC
>NZ_JAYESN010000713.1:0-711 GCF_034860625.1 Lamprobacter sp. | reverse complement strand
ATGCGAAGCCGCGTCCATCGAATCGATGAGTCAACAAGCGATGGCGCTCAGGGAACAGCGCCAACCCTGATCGCGGCCCAGGTGGACAAACTCGACGCCCTCAAGACCCACAAGAAAGGGCTGATGCAGCAACTCTTCCCCACTGCATCGGCAACCCCAACGGAGCCCAGGCCATGACCATCGACCAACTGATTCCTTCAGTGAATTCGCTGACGCATGCGGAAAAAATTCGCTTGGCCCAGGTTGTTCTGGAACAACTTGCACTTGAAGCGCTCGCATCCCCATCTAAGAATGCCAGCATGACTAATCCGCTCAAAGGTAGCGTGACCTTTGAAAAGGATATCGTCTCACCGATTGATCTGGACTGGAACGCCATTCAGGCTCAGCAAAACCCTTGCTCACAGTGAGTACATCACCCATGGAAGCCATCCGCACGATTGAACGGGTCACCCACGGCGAACTTCATCTGCAAGTGCCTGAAGCCTTCTGGGGGAAGGAGGTCGAGGTCATCATCCGGACCACCGCCCGCGAATCAGCCTCCCTCACCAAGCCCCACAAGCGTCTGCGCGGAAGTCTCAATAAATATGCGCACCCGGAGCGCATGGCTCGCGAGCAGACGGCCTGGTCAGATACGGTGAGTGACGCGCTATGAGTCTGATTGATGCCAGCTTTAACCTTGATGACCAGCTTTTCAAATTGATCGAAAAAGAA
>NZ_JAYESN010000712.1:0-711 GCF_034860625.1 Lamprobacter sp. | reverse complement strand
AAGTGAGGCTGTCCGGTGACCAAGCGCGCTCGCCGTTGCTAGACGCAAGCCATGCGCACAACCCCCCCATCGCGATCACCCGATGACCCTGCCCGAGACCCACGCCAAACTGCTGGCAGAGCTAGAGCGCTTCGAGCACCTGCTGTTCGAGCCCATGACCCAAGCTGATCTGGATCGACTCTATGCCTCTCGGAACGCTGGACGGAGCAACTCGGAGACAGCCCCGAGGCGATTGCGTTGTGCGATGCGTTGGACGACTTCATCGCCGCGGGGATCGAGGACGGAGACGTGGAGAAGGCGTATCGGGAGCTGGTTGAGCGCGTGCAACGCAGTGGCTTAAAGACTGCGCACTGAGCGGCGGCGGATCGCTGCCCACCAGGCGCAAGGTCTCAACACCCGGCTATGCCGACTGTCCCTTGGCCCGCAACCACCTGACCATCCGGCGAACCGCATCGTCCGCCAACGGCTCCACCGTTGGCATCACGTCGCCATGGCTGTCCGCCGGCGCCGGTAAGGCCAAGCCAAGGCGCTCGGATAGGCCATCCGGTGACGCCTCATCAGTCGTGCTGAGCGCTTCCTGCGCCGCACGAGGCACGTCGCCCGTCGCACCGAGTGCTGGGTACTCAGTCCTTAGTTCGTCGTGCTCAGCACGGCCTGCTTGGCGATCTGTGCTCGGTTCGCAGGGCTGCGTGCGAGGGATGGCGTGCTCAG
>NZ_JAYESN010000711.1:0-712 GCF_034860625.1 Lamprobacter sp. | reverse complement strand
TCGTGGATCACCAGGGCGGCGCCGTCGCGATCAAAGAGCTGCTTGTCCATGTCTGAGACGCGGGTCATCACCTCGATCTCGAGCCGACCGTTGTCGGGGACGTGGATGTTGGGCATGTCACCGAGATGGGGGCCATCTTCGACCAGATAGCCATGGGCATTGGCCTCCTCGGCGGTGAGATGACCGCCCGCGGAATCAAAGGGCGGTTCGCAGGCACCAGTCTCGTGGATATGGAAGGCATGCACGCCCGCCGGGAGTCCACCAAGGCGCGCATGTAATAGCACGCCGTTGGGGGTTTCACTCAGCAGCACCGCGCCAACGGTGTTGCCGTTTAGGTCCTGCATCATGCTCTCGCCCAAGGTCGGCTCAGCAGCGAGTGGCAAGCTCAGCGCGGCACCGAGCAAGCCCGCCGGGATGGCAAGCCAAACCTTGCGGAGTATGCGAGGGCGGATACGCGGGATGGTGGAATGGGTGGAGGGCATCAGGAAGTCTCCGTGTCGGTTCGTGAATGCGGGCTGCTCATCAGCCGCCTTTGCGGTAGCAACCGGTAGCACAAGCTGAACGCAAACTTGATACCAGAACCAGTCTCCCCCCGAGGTTTAACAGGTCCCTGCCTGTCCAGCGCGCAACCAGCCCATCAGCCATTGCCGATATCCACCATCGACGGGTTGTATTGACCCACGACTGATCAGCCACGTTAGCCTCAACGAGC
>NZ_JAYESN010000710.1:0-716 GCF_034860625.1 Lamprobacter sp. | reverse complement strand
CGGGTCGGCCTCGGTGGCAAAGGACTTCAGGGTCACCGGCAGGCGCCGCTCCGGCAGGTCGTCGAAGACCGCGAAGCCGGCGGCGCGCCGGGGCTCGCCGCGCAACACCCGCTCCGGCACATGGATGACGATCTCTAGCGCATCCGGGTTTTGCAGGCTCAGCACCGGCTCCTTGGCTTGTACATTCTGGAAGGTCTCCACTAGACGACGGGCGACGACGCCAGCGAAGGGCGCGGTCAGACGGGTGTCAGCCAGATCCTTCTGCGCGGCGGCGAAGCGCGAGCGCGCGACCTCCATCGCCGTGCGCTTGCGATCGACCTCGGCCCGGGCGACGGCCTGGCGCTTCTCCCAGAGCTGGCGCACGCGCTCATAGTCTGCCGTGGCGGCGTCCAGCTCGGCCTGGGCCAGGTCTAATGCGGTTTGATAGGAGGCCGGGTCTAACCGCGCCAACAGGGCGCCAACCGGCACCGCATCACCTTCAGTGACCGGCAGCTCGACGATCTGTCCCGGCACATTAAAGGCCAGCTCGACACGCTGCACGGCGCGTACGCGACCGGGGAAGCGCAGGCCTGGGCTCAGCCGGGCCGCGCTGACCTCAAGGATCTCAGCCGGGCGCGAGACATCGGCAGGCGCGCTCGGGGGCGGCGCGGACTGCTCGCAGCCGGCAAGGGCGATGAGCAGCGCAAGGGCGGCGGTCGTCAGAAGACGACGGCCGA
>NZ_JAYESN010000709.1:0-716 GCF_034860625.1 Lamprobacter sp. | reverse complement strand
TGGGTCGGCTTCGGTGGCAAAGGACTTCAGCGTCACCGGCAGGCGCCGCTTCGGCAGGTCGTCGAAGACCGCGAAGCCGGCGGCGCGCCGGGGCTCGCCACGCACCACCCGCTCCGGCACATGGATGACGATCTCTAGCGCATCCGGGTTTTGCAGGCTCAGCACCGGCTCCTTGGCTTGTATATTCTGGAAGGTCTCCGCCAGCCGGCGGGCGACGACGCCGGCGAAGGGCGCGGTCAGACGGGTGTCGGCCAGGTCCTTCTGCGCGGCGGCGAAGCGCGAGCGCGCGACCTCCATCGCCGTGCGCTTGCGATCGACCTCGGCCCGGGCGACGGCCTGACGCTTTTCCCAGAGCTGGCGCACGCGCTCATATTCAGCCGTGGCGGCGTCCAGCTCGGCCTGGGCCAGGTCTAATGCGGTTTGATAGGAGGTCGGGTCTAACCGCGCCAACAGGGCGCCAACCGGCACCGCATCACCTTCAGTGACCGGCAGATCGAGGATCTGTCCCGGCACATTAAAGGCCAGCTCGACACGCTGCACGGCGCGCACGCGACCGGGGAAGCGCAGGCCTGGGCTCAGCCGGGCCGCGCTGACCTCAAGGATCTCGGCCGGACGTGAGACATCGGCGGGCGCGCTCGCGGGCGGCGCGGGCTGCTCGCAGCCGGCAAGGGCGATGAGCAGCGCAAGGGCGGCGGTCGTCAGAAGACGCCGGCCGG
>NZ_JAYESN010000708.1:0-717 GCF_034860625.1 Lamprobacter sp. | reverse complement strand
GATCGGCTGTTGGGCAATCGCCACCTGCAGCACGAGAGCCGCGGGATTTACACGGCCTTAGGCCGGATGCTGCTCAACGGAGTCGCCGAGCCCCTGATCGTGGTCGACTGGAGTGATCTCAAAGAGGACCAGTCACTGCATCTGCTGCGCGCCTCGGTGCCGGTCGGTGGGCGCAGCCTGACACTCTATGAAGAAGTTCATCCGCAGCGCCACTTGGGTAACCGTCGGGTGCAACACCAGTTTCTGCGCCGTCTAGCCGCGCTGATCCCGGCCACAGCGACGCCGATCATCGTGGCGGACTCCGGCTTCAAGGTGCCGTTCTATCGTGAGGTCGAGCGCTTAGGCTGGCGCTGGGTCGGGCGTGTGCGCGGGCGCGATTTGGTGAAGTTAAAGCGCCGCTGGAGGAGCTGCAAGCGTCTGTTCGAGCAGGCCACCATGACACCCAGATCGCTCGGCATCGGCGCGTGGGTGCGCAGCAATCCGCTGCCGGCCACCTTTGTGCTGGTGCGTCTGCCCAAGCAGGGGCGGCGGGCCAACACCGCCTCCGGCAAGCGCGCGCGCTCGAAGAAGAGCCAGCAGGCCGCTCGCGCCGCGCGTGAGCCCTGGCTGCTCGTGGCCTCAACACGCCTCGCCGAGTGGCCGGCCAAGCGCCTGATGCGGGTCTATCGGCAAAGGATGCAGATTGAGCTGAGTTTTAGAGACATGAAAAGTCAGCAC
>NZ_JAYESN010000707.1:0-718 GCF_034860625.1 Lamprobacter sp. | reverse complement strand
CGTTGATTGTCCACGTTGTGGTTCCAACAAGATCGTCAAGCGTGGCCGCAACCACCGACACAGAGCCTGTCGCCGCTACACCTGCCGAAACTGCGCGAAACGCTTCGATGACCTGACAGGGACGATCCTCATGGGACGCCACCAGCCGTTGTCGGTCTGGTTTTCTTATCTGTACTTGATGGGATTGAACCCGTCGAACCTGCAGATTGCCAAGGAACTCGGCCTCAATGAAAGCGACGGTCAGTGGATGGCCGAGCAACTGCGCGAGGGGATCGTCAAACGCCGTCGCACGGTGCGCCTGAGCGGCAAGGTTGAGTGCGATGAGGTGTACATCGTGGCCGGACACAAGGGTCGAGCGGATCGGATCGTGGGACGTCCACCACGTCGGCGGCGGCTCAAGGGGGCTCCCGGACGAGGCACCTTGGCGAAGGACAAGCCACCCATCTTCGGCATGATCGAGCGTGGCGGGGAGGTGCGCATCGTCATGTTGGCGGATGTCAAGCAGCGTACGATTCGTCCCCTCATCGAAGAGACCATTGAGCCTGGCACCCTGATCAACACTGACGAATACGTGATCGACGACGCCTTGCCCGCCTGGGGCTACCCGCGCAAAAGCGTTTGTCATGGTCGCGGTGAATATGCCCGCGACGAGGACGGCGACGGTTTTCACGAGGTCCATGTCAACACCATGGAAGGGTTTTGGTCGCTGCTGCGCTCC
>NZ_JAYESN010000706.1:0-733 GCF_034860625.1 Lamprobacter sp. | reverse complement strand
TGACATAAAAGGATGGTACTCATAGTACGAAACAGGAAGTAAGACGAGGTGTTGTTTCACCGGCCCTGATGATCCATGTGCTTCTTATCATTGCTTTCCTTGCGCCCCTAACGTAAGCGAAGTCAACGACATAACGAGCACCGTACTCATCAATGGTTCCGATAGCACAATCGTGAGAACTCACTGTCTGTACGACCCCATCAGCATGCCAACCATCAGCGTCGCGAGCAGGCTGAGCAACACCACCAGCCAGGGCGGCGTCCGCCAAGCGGTCAACAGGACGAAGGCGCTCAAGGCGATGGCGAAGTCAGCCGGCACCGCCACCGCGCCGGTCCACACCGGCTGATAGAGCGCCGCTCCCAGGACGCCGACCACGGCAGCATTGGCGCCCGCCATCGCCGCACGCGCCGCCTGCTGCTGGCGCAGGCGGCTCCAAAACGGCAACACGCCCATCAGCAACAGCATCCCGGGCAGAAAGAGACCGAGCAACGCGATGGCCGCGCCGAGCACAGCGCTCGCGCCCGGCATGGCAATCGCACCGAGGTAGGCGGCGACGGTGAACAGCGGACCCGGCACCGCCTGCGCGGCGCCGTAGCCGCTGAGGAAGGCATCGGCGCTGATCCAGCCCGGCTCGACCAGGCTGGCCTCGAGCAGCGGCAGCACCACGTGACCGCCGCCGAACACCAGCGCGCCCGCGCGGTAGAAGACCTCGAACAGCGCCAGGCCTGGCGCG
>NZ_JAYESN010000705.1:0-733 GCF_034860625.1 Lamprobacter sp. | reverse complement strand
GAAGCCGGCGATCACCACCGGCTTGCCGAACTCCGACGGCACGAACTCGTAGGGCCGGCTGCCGATGACGGTGCTGACATGTGAAGGACCGAGGATGCCGTCGAGCTGCACGCCTCCGGCGTTGGCAGTCATGCCTGAATCAGTGGCCGCGTCCCCGTCATGCTCAACCAACGCCTGTGCTTCCGCACCGCTTAATCCTGGGTCGATCGCCTGGACACCAGCAGCGGCCAAAATGGTACCGAGCGCGGGCGGTGTCAGGACATGGTTGCAGAACACCGAGAAGTTCTCGAGCCCTTCGGCACGTGCGACCTTGAGCGCAACAGCAGTCGGTGGCGTGGTGGTCTCAAAACCAATCGCGAACAGCACGACTTGGCGCTCCGGCGCCTTGCGCGCGATCGCCAGCGCATCCTGCGTCGAATAGATCATCCGAATGTCGGCCCCGCCCGCCTTGGCCTTGAGCAGACTGTTGCGCTCGCTGGCCGGCACCCGCATCAGATCGCCATAGGTGCAGAGCGTGACTCCATGTTCGACGGCCATCGCAATCGCCTGATCGATGCGCGCCATCGGCAACACGCAAACCGGACAGCCGGGGCCATGCACAAAGCGCACATTCGCTGGCATCAGATCCTGCACGCCATAGCGATAGATGGCATGGGTGTGCCCGCCACAGAACTCCATCAACCGATAGTTCCGAGCCGGGTCAGCCTCGGCAGCAATGGTCCGTGCCAAACCT
>NZ_JAYESN010000704.1:0-733 GCF_034860625.1 Lamprobacter sp. | reverse complement strand
GGGTTTGGCACGGACCATTGCGGCCGAGGCTGATCCGGCTCGGGCCTATCGCCTGATGGAGTTTTGCGGCGGGCATACCCATGCCATCTATCGCTACGGCGTGCAGGATCTGATGCCGGCCAATGTGCGCTTTGTGCATGGCCCCGGCTGTCCGGTTTGCGTGTTGCCGATGGCGCGCATCGATCAGGCGATTGCGATGGCTGTTGAGCATGGGGTGACGCTCTGTACCTACGGTGATTTGATGCGGGTGCCGGCCAGTGAGCGCAACAGCCTGCTCAAGGCCAAGGCGGCAGGGGCCGACATTCGGATGATCTACTCGACACAGGATGCGCTGGCGATCGCGCGCAAGGTGCCGGAGCGCCAAGTCGTGCTCTTCGCGATTGGCTTTGAGACCACCACGCCACCGACCGCGGTCGCGATCAAGGTCGCGCGCGCCGAGGGGATCGAGAATTTCTCGGTGTTCTGCAACCATGTCCTGACACCGCCGGCGCTCGCGACCATTTTGGCTGCTGCTGGTGCCCAAGCGACCCGCTCAGCCTCAAGAGGTGCGGAAACACAGGCGTTGGTTGAGCATGACGGGGACGCGGCCACTGATTCAGGCATGACGGCCAACGCCGGAGGCGTGCAACTCGACGGCATCCTCGGTCCTTCACATGTCAGCACCGTCATCGGTAGCCGGCCCTACGAGTTCGTGCCGTCAGAGTTCGGCAAGCCGGTGGTGATCGCCGGCTTT
>NZ_JAYESN010000703.1:0-736 GCF_034860625.1 Lamprobacter sp. | reverse complement strand
CCTCGGCCTCAAGACCGACGCCTTCGTCATCCTCGATGGCGGCCTCTCGGACATCGAGCAGCAGGAGATCGTCGAGCGCTTCGGCCAGGAGCATGATCCGCTGCGCGTGCTGCTCTGCTCCGACGTCGCCTCCGAGGGGCTGAACCTGCACTTCCTCTGTCATCGGCTGGTGCACTTCGATCTGCCCTGGTCGCCGATGGTCTTCCAACAGCGCAACGGCCGCGTCGACCGCTTCGGTCAGCAATCCACGCCAAGGATCGACTACCTGCTGACCGAATCCGAGGTCGAGACCGTCAAGGGCGACCTGCGCGTGATCGAAGTCCTGGTGCGCAAGGACGAGCAGATCAGCCAGAACATTGGTGATCCGGCCTCGATCCTGCGCAAGCACAGCGTCGAGGCCGAGGAGCAGGTGGTCGCCGAGGCGCTGGCTGAGGGGTTGAACGCCGAGCAGTTCGAGCAGCAATGCATCGAGCAGGCCGAGCCGGACGATGACGATGATTGGGAGGCTGCGCTGTTCGGAACCGATGCTGGCACCACCCTAGCGGACCGATCGACCCCGCTCCGGCACGAGCCGCATCGCTTCTTCCCTGACCTCTACGCCTTCGCCAAGCAGGCCATCGCCCGCGTCCCGGAGGCCGAGGGCTATCGCATTGATGACCAGGCGCGCATGCTGCGCCTGACCCCGCCCGCCGATCTGCGCCGCCGCCTGCGTCGTCAACTGCCCGCCGAGGTGCTA
>NZ_JAYESN010000702.1:0-736 GCF_034860625.1 Lamprobacter sp. | reverse complement strand
GCCCTCAGCGACGCACAGATTGCCCAAGCAACCGGGCTAACACTGGCCCAAGTCGAAGCCTTGCGCGCGGACAATGCGGTCAAGCCTCCCGGCTAAACCGCCACGATCCGGAAAGACCGGTTAAATTGATGATGCGTGAGATTTCGTGGGGATACCTCAGGGACAGACCACCAAGACCAGCGTGCACGGGGCGATCAACATGCTCGGGCCTTCTTGGGATCAGGCCAAGCGGGTGAAGGCCAAGTTCTTTCAGGCCTCGACCAGCGAGGTCTACGGCGACCCGACCATCCACCCGCAGACCGAAGATTATTGGGGCAACGTCAACCCCATCGGCCCGCGCTCTTGCTACGACGAGGGCAAGCGCTGCGCCGAGACGCTCTGCTTCGATGACCGTCGCCAGCATGGGCTGCGCATCAAGGTGGCGCGCATCTTCAACACCGACGGCCCGCGCATGCATCCGAACGATGGTCGGGTGGTCTCAAACTTCATCGTCCAAGCCCTGCGCAACGAGCCGATCACGCTCTACGGCGACGGTGAGCAGACGCGCTCGTTCTGCTATGTCGACGACCTGATCGAAGGCTTCGTGCGGCTGATGGACAGCCCGGATGACCTAACCGGCCCGGTCAACCTAGGCAACCCCGGCGAGTTCACGGTGATCGAGCTGGCTGAGGCGGTGAAGGACCTGACCGGCTCGCGCTCGCCGCTGGTGCACGAGCCGCTGCCGCAGGATGATCCG
>NZ_JAYESN010000701.1:0-740 GCF_034860625.1 Lamprobacter sp. | reverse complement strand
GCAAGCGCATCGATCTCCGCGTCGGTCATCGCCTCCGCGGCCAGTCGCGCCGCCATGCCTTCGAGCGCCTCGCGCAGCTGAAAGATCTCGATCAGCTGCTCGACGCTCAGCTCGACGACACGCGCGCCCAGGTTCGGGCGACGCTCGACCAGCTTGCAGGCCTCAAGCCGAGCAATCGCCTCGCGCAAGGAGCCGCGGCTCACACCATGCCGACGCGCCAGCTCAGGCTCGCTGATCTTGCTGCCCTGCGGCATCTCGCCTTCGACGATCGCCCGTTGCAGGGCATCAAACAGGCGATCGGTGAGGGTGCCAACAACACTCGGCTCAAGCACGATCAGCGCGGGGTCATTCATCGCCTCAGCCAGCAAAGTGTCAACACCTTTTAGTTTATACTCGCCAATTAAGCAGTGAATCTACCAGAACCGGCATGATGTGTCGACACTCTTATCTCAGGCCAAACCACTAACCACTAACCACTAACCACTAACCACTAACCACTAACCACTAACCACTAACCACTAACCACTTCTTCCCGCGAGCGACTGTCGGCCGAAGCCCTCCTGCGTCAACAGCAGCGCTGGCACGCTAGACTAAAGCGAATCCGTCTTACCTCAGCCACAAAACCATGCACCGCCAAAAACGTCCCATCGGCATCCAAACCTTCCGCGAGATCCGCAAGGGCGATTACTACTATGTCGACAAGACCGGCTTCGCGCTGCGGCTGATCGAGGAAGGCAAGT
>NZ_JAYESN010000700.1:0-740 GCF_034860625.1 Lamprobacter sp. | reverse complement strand
TGATGGGTTAGAGCGATCGAGACGCACGACCTTACGCTGGGTCAACTCATCGCCTCGGACACCCGTCGGCGTCACTTCCACCTGGTATTCTCCAGGTGGCAGCTGCGCGTAAAACCAGGGACCTTTCGAGAGGGCCGTCAGCACGGGGCCATCCTTGGCGTCCAGCACATTGACCTGAACCGCAGAGAGATACTCACCGCTGCCCTGGGTCGCGAACATCAGATGGAGGTTGAATTCATTGGCCATGGCCTTGAGTTCTGTCCGCTCGTTCTCGCCAACCCCGCCCGAGATATGGCGAATACCCCCTTCATTCGCGACCACCATCGATCGCTCGTCAGCGGTCGACGCGCTCGCCTCCATCGCCTGTTCTGCACTGGCTGGTGTGAGTGCGGCTCCGACTAGGAGCAGCCCCAGTGTGATTGCCGTTGCCCTAGACTGTGGACGGATGCTCATTGCAATACCCTATAAACTTGATTGAGTGATAAAGACCAAACAGGCCTGATGGAGAGTCCGATTGGCCATCCGGCGCCGTTTGCGGAGATCGGTAGCGGAAATAGCGCCCCTGAAACGACGGTTCATGGCCCGCTACCGGCCATCAACAGGCGATCAAGGGGTTATAAAGTTTGGGCAGTCTCCGGATCTGGCTTTCGGCATCCGCCCATTCCAGCCGACTAGGCGATCTCTGGTGGTCGGCTTACTCGGTCAGCGACTGCTTCGCTTCATCCATCTTGTCCCCTGCA
>NZ_JAYESN010000699.1:0-740 GCF_034860625.1 Lamprobacter sp. | reverse complement strand
CGATGGGTTAGAGCGATCGAGACGCACGAGCTTACGCTGGGTCAACTCATCGCCTCGGACACCCGTCGGCGTCACTTCCACCTGATATTCACCAGGTGGCAGCTGCGCGTAAAACCAGGGACCTTTCGAGAGGGCCGTCAGCACGGGGCCATCCTTGGCGTCTAGCACATTGACCTGAACCGCAGAGAGATACTCGCCACTGCCCTGGGTCGCGAACATCAGATGGAGGTTGAATTCATTGGCCATGGCCTTGAGCTCTGTCCGCTCGTTCTCGCCAACCCCGCCCGAGACATGGCGAATACCACCCTCGTTCGCGACCACCATCGATCGCTCCTCAGCGGCCGACGCGCTCGCCTCCATCGCCTGTTCTGCGCTGGCTGGCGTGAGTGCGGCTCCACCGAGGATCAGCCCCAGTGCGATTGCCGTTGCCCTAGACTGTGGACGGATGATCATTGCAATACCCTATAAACTTGATTGAGTGATAAGGACCAAACAGGCTCGATGGAGAGTCCGATTGATCATCCGGCGCCGTTTGCGCAGATCGCTAGCAGAAATAGCGCCCCTGAAACGACGGCTCATGGCCCGTCACCGGGCCATCAAGGGGACATTAAGGGGCCTAAAGCTTGAGCAGTCTCCGGATGTGGCTTTCGGCATCCGCCCATTCCAGCCAGCCCGGCGATCTCTGGTGCCTGACTTAGTCGGTGAGCGATTGCTTTGCTTCGTTCATCTTGTCGCCAGCC
>NZ_JAYESN010000698.1:0-742 GCF_034860625.1 Lamprobacter sp. | reverse complement strand
CGTGCTAGCGATGCACCGCGCCAAGCACCTGGCCAGCCATCTGGCCAGCCATCGAGCGAGCGGCGATCAGAAACTGCTGTTCACCACCTTTACCACCAACCTGGCCTTGGACATCGAGGACGGGCTGAAGTCGATCTGCTCGCCGGAGCAGATGCAGCGGATCGACGTCATCAACCTGGATGCCCTGGTGTTCCGGCTGCTCAAGGCGCGCCGCTACGAGCATGCGATCGCCTTCGATTTTCAGGCCAAGTGCGCATCGACCTGGGAGGCGGCCATGGACGACCTTGACCTTGGGCTTGGCGTTTCGCGGGTATTCGTGCGTGAGGAGTTCGAGCAGGTGGTGTTGGCGCAGGGGCTGGCGACACGCGACGACTATCGCGAGGCGCCTCGGCGCGGCCGTGGTGTCCTGCTCTCGCGCAAGAAGCGCGACGCCTTATGGGAGATCTTCGAGGACTATCGGTTGCAGCTCAGCGCCAAGGGCTTAAAGGAGCCAGACGACGCCTATCGCGATGCCTGTCACTTGCTCGAAGGCGAGGGCCGACCGCCATATACCCATGCGGTGATCGACGAGACACAGGACTTTGGACCCCAGGCGCTGCGACTGATCCGTGCGCTGGTTCCACCCGGACCCAATGATCTGATGTTCGTTGGGGATGGACACCAACGCATCTACGCAAAGAACAAGGCGACCATGAGCCGCTGCGGAATCGACATCCGTGGTCGCGCCAAGAAGCTGTACCTC
>NZ_JAYESN010000697.1:0-748 GCF_034860625.1 Lamprobacter sp. | reverse complement strand
AGCGTCGGTCGATTGGGGCGCCTATGAACTCCGGATCGAGGGCCGCGCAGACGGGCCGTTGGTCCCAGCGAGCATTGACTTCGAGGCCGGCTGGTACGTCGCGCCCAAGGCCTTCGATACCCCTGATGTGCTCAAGGTCTCGCTCGACAAGCCCGAGTACCGGGTCGGCGAACAGGCGCAGGTGCGGCTCGAACCGCGCTTCCCAGGCTTAGCATTGGTGATGGTGGTCGGCGGTGATGGGCTGGTCAGCATGCACCCGGCAGAGGTTTCGGAGGCCGGCACCAGCGTTGCCGTGCCAGTGACCGCGGACTGGGGGCCAGGTGCCTATGTCACCGCGATCCTCTATCGCGGCATGGATCTTAAGGCGCGGCGCATGCCGCGGCGGGCGATCGGCCTGCACTGGGCCGGCGTCGATCCGCAACAGCGCCGCTTGACGCTGGCCCTGGATGCACCCGAGCAAGCCCGCCCGCGTGAGTCCCTCAAGATTGGCGTTCAGATCACGGATCTGGCGCCAGGCGAAGAGGCCTTCGTGACCCTCGCCGCCGTCGATGTCGGCATCCTCAACCTGACCCGCTTCGAGTCCTGGTCGCCAACCCAGTGGTATTTTGGCCAGCGTCGTCTGGGTGCTGAGCTGCGCGATCTCTACGGACAGCTTATCGATCGGATGCAGGGCGAGCCGGGACGACTGCGCACCGGCAGCGGTGCCGGCCAGCTGATGTCGTTCGAGGGGCCACCGCCGAGCGAGGCA
>NZ_JAYESN010000696.1:0-749 GCF_034860625.1 Lamprobacter sp. | reverse complement strand
TGCTCAATCAGCCCGGTACGTAGCCCTCGAAAGACTTCGATCATGCCCCTTTCAAGGCGCCAACGACACTCACTTCCTAATAACGCGCCGGCCTGTAGGGAAAGAAAGAACGGTGCGTTAAGGCGCGTCCGTTTTTTTCCTGTGCCTCAACGCGCTGGTGCGGCTTGTCGCGTTGCGGTGCGATTGGCGTGTTAAGACAGAACGTCACTGGTGAACGACCAAACGCTGACCATCAACCCGATCGAGCTTCAGTGCTGCTCGGCGGCTCAAAGAGCCGTGGGCCCTTCTGCTCCGTCGCCATCCACCCGATTGCGCGCAATGCCCGCTGAAAAGGCTTCGATATTCGCTGCGATCTCCTCGACCACGCGCTGGCGGGCCTCGCGGCTGGCCCAGGCGATATGCGGCGTGACGATCAGGTTGGGGATGTCCGGCATCAGCAGCGGATTGCCCGCACGCGGTGGCTCGGTGCTCAGCACATCGACACCGGCGCCGCCGATGGTGCCACGGCGCAGGGCCTCGGCCAGCGCCGATTCATCGACAATGCCGCCGCGAGCGGTATTGATCAGCAGGGCATCGCGGCGCATCAGCGCCAACTCGTGTGCGCTGATCAGGCCGCGTGTGGTGTCGGTGAGTGGGCAGTGCAGGCTGAGCACATCGACCTGCGGCAACAGCTGATCCAGTGCAACCCGACCCTCGCGCGCTTCGCCACCGGGGCGCTGAGCGACCAGCACCTGCATACCGAAGGCCTC
>NZ_JAYESN010000695.1:0-750 GCF_034860625.1 Lamprobacter sp. | reverse complement strand
TCGGCCACCCGCGGAGTTGCCAAGTCCATGCGTATCTCCATCATCATTCCAACGCTCAATGAAGCTGATGTGATTGGCGCGCTGCTCGGCGATCTGGCCGCGCTGCGCGCCGCCGGCCATGAGCTGATCCTGGTCGATGGCGGCAGCAGGGACGCTACACGAACGCTGGCCGAACCGCTGGTGGATCGGCTGCTCGCTGCACCGCGCGGGCGCGCCGCGCAGATGAATGCCGGCGCCCAGGCGGCCACCGGCGAGCTGCTGTGGTTTCTGCATGCTGACAGCCGAGTGCCTGCCGCCACCGCCGAGGCGCTACTCGCCGCCGCGCGCCCAGTGGAGCGCCCAGTCGTGCGCTGGGGGCGGTGCGATGTGCGGCTGTCCGGGCGTCATCCATTGCTGCGGGTGATCGAGCGCGCGATGAATCTGCGCTCCTGCATGAGCGGAATCGCCACTGGTGATCAGGGCCTGTTCGTCAGCCGCGCGGACTTCACCGCCGTGGGCGGTTTTCCCGACATCCCGCTGATGGAGGATATTGCCCTGTCGCGACGCCTGCGCCGGCTGGCGCGACCCCTGTGCTTGCGCACGGCCTTGATCACCTCTAGCCGGCGCTGGGAATCGCGCGGGATTCTGCGCACCGTGATGCTGATGTGGCGATTGCGGCTGGCCTATGTCCTGGGCGCTGATCCGGCACGGTTGGCAGGGTTGTATCAGTGATAACCAACAAGAGGGCAGCCCATTGAACAGGCACAACCA
>NZ_JAYESN010000694.1:0-751 GCF_034860625.1 Lamprobacter sp. | reverse complement strand
TGGTGTGGGCTTCACCCGCAACCCTGGCACCGGCGAGAACAAGCTCTACGGCGAGTATCTGATCAACGCCCAGGGCGAGGACGTGGTCGCCGGTATCCGCACCCCGAAGCCGCTTGATCGGCTGACGGTCGAGATGCCACAGATGGCCGAGGAGCTGGCGGAGCTGCGCGCCAAGCTCGAGACCCATTACCGCGAGGTGCAAGACTTCGAGTTCACCATCGAGCGCGGCGTGCTCTATTGCCTGCAGACCCGCAACGGCAAGATGAACGCGCAGGGCATGGTGCGCACCTCGGTGGAGATGGAGCAAGAGGGCCTGATCAGCAAGGAGCAGGCACTGCAGCGCATCGATCCGATCAGCCTGGAGCAGATGCTGTTCCCGCGTCTGGACCCGAGCTCGAAGGTGGAGCCGGTCGCCCAGGGCCTGCCGGCCTCGCCGGGTGCCGCGGCGGGCATCGCGGTGTTCGATGCCGATCGCGCCCACCAGCTTGGTCATGATCTGGGACAGAAGGTGATCCTGGTGCGTGAGGAGACCAAGCCCGAGGATATCCATGGCTTCTTTGCCTCTGAGGGCATCCTGACCGCGCGCGGTGGTAAGACCTCGCACGCGGCGGTGGTGGCGCGCGGCATGGGTAAGCCCTGTGTTGCTGGTGCCGAGGGCATCAGTGTCGATGTCTCGCGGCGCGAAGCGATCGTTGGTGCGACCAGCTTTAAGGAGGGTGACACCATCACCATCGATGGGTCGTCCGGGCGC
>NZ_JAYESN010000693.1:0-751 GCF_034860625.1 Lamprobacter sp. | reverse complement strand
CGGTGTCGGCTTCACCCGCAACCCCGGTACCGGTGAGAACAAGCTCTACGGCGAGTACCTGATCAACGCCCAGGGCGAGGACGTGGTCGCCGGTATCCGCACCCCGAAGCCGCTCGATCGGCTCACGGTCGAGATGCCGCAGATGGCCGAGGAGTTGGCCGAGCTGCGCGCCAAGCTCGAGACGCATTACCGCGAGGTGCAAGACTTCGAGTTCACCATCGAGCGCGGCGTGCTCTATTGCCTGCAGACCCGCAATGGCAAGATGAACGCGCAGGGCATGGTGCGCACCTCGGTGGAGATGGAGCAAGAGGGCCTGATCAACAAGGAGCAGGCCTTGCAGCGCATCGATCCGATCAGCCTCGAGCAGATGCTGTTCCCGCGTCTGGACCCAAGCTCGAAGGTGGAGCCGGTCGCCCAAGGGCTGCCGGCCTCACCGGGTGCGGCTGCTGGTATTGCGGTGTTCGATGCCGACCGGGCGCATCAGCTGGGTCATGATCTGGGGCAGAAGGTGATCCTGGTGCGTGAGGAGACCAAGCCCGAGGATATCCATGGCTTCTTCGCCTCCGAGGGCATCCTGACCGCACGCGGTGGTAAGACCTCGCACGCGGCGGTGGTGGCGCGCGGCATGGGTAAGCCCTGTGTGGCTGGTGCCGAGGGCATCAGTGTCGATGTCTCGCGACGCGAGGCGATCGTTGGTGCGACCAGCTTCAAAGAAGGTGACACCATCACCATCGATGGCTCCTCAGGCCGT
>NZ_JAYESN010000692.1:0-754 GCF_034860625.1 Lamprobacter sp. | reverse complement strand
GGTGCTGGCAATGCACCGTGCCAAGTACCTGGCCGGCAATCTGGCTAGCCATCTCGCCAACCATCGAGCGAGCGGCGATCAGAAGCTGCTGTTCACGACCTTTACCACCAACCTGGCCTTGGACATCGAGGACGGGCTGAAGTCGATCTGCTCGCCGGAGCAGATGCAGCGGATCGACATCATCAATCTGGACGCGCTGGTGTTCCGGTTGCTGAAGGCGCGCCGCTACGAGCACGAGATCGCCTTCGATTTCGAGGCCAAGTGCGCCTCGACCTGGGAGGCGGCCATGGTCGACTTTGACCTCGGGCTTGGGGTCTCGCGGGAGTTCGTGCGTGACGAGTTTGAACAGGTGGTGTTAGCTCAGGGGCTGGCGACGCGCGACGACTATCGCGAGGCGCCGCGGCGCGGCCGCGGTGTGGTGCTCTCGCGCAAGAAGCGCGATGCCCTATGGGAGATCTTCGAGGACTATCGGTTGCAGCTCAGCGCCAAGGGCTTGAAGGAGCCGGACGACGCCTATCGTGATGCCTGTCACTTGCTCGAAGACGAGGGCCGGCCGCCATACACCCATGCGGTGATCGACGAGACACAGGATTTTGGACCCCAGGCGCTGCGACTGATCCGTGCGCTGGTTCCGTCTGGCCCTAACGATCTGATGTTCGTTGGGGATGGACACCAACGCATCTACGCAAAGAACAAGGCGACCATGAGCCGCTGCGGCATCGACATCCGTGGTCGCGCCAAGAAGCTGTACCTG
>NZ_JAYESN010000691.1:0-758 GCF_034860625.1 Lamprobacter sp. | reverse complement strand
TGCGGAAGCGCGGATCTTGGCGCATGGCGCGGGTGGCGGCGTAGCCGTCCATGATCGGCATCTGGCAATCCATCAGCACGCCGTCGAAGCGCTGCTGTTCGAGTAAGTCGAGGGCCTCTTGGCCGTTGTTGGCCACTGCCGCGCTCATGCCGTTGGTGTTGAGTAGCTCCAGCGCCAATTCCTGATTGATGGCGTTGTCCTCCACCAGCAGCAGATGCGCGCCCTTGAGCTTGGCTAGGGCCTCGCTGGTGGCCTCCTCGTGATCAGCCGCGCGCGAGTCGCTGATCGCCTCGCGGCCCATGGCATTGAGGATCGCATCCAAGAGCGTTGAGGGTGTCACTGGCTTGGTCAAGAAGCCCGCCAGCTCCAGATCCTCAGCGGCGCGCTGCGCCTCATCGCGGCCATAGGCGGTGACCATGATCACCGTCGGTGAGCGCGCGATGAGCTGATCGGCTTGGATCGCGCGGGTGGTATCCAAGCCATCCATCTGCGGCATCTTCCAGTCCATCAGCACTAGGTCAAAGCTGGCGCCACCATTGACCTGCTCGAGCCGCGCGATCGCCTCGGCGCCACTGGCGGCCTGCTCGACCTGGAAGCCGAAGGCGCTGAGCATCGACTGCAGCACCTCGCGCGCGGTCGCGTTGTCATCCACCACCAGCACCCGCAGTGCCTCCAGGTCATCGACCTTCAGGCGTCGTTGCGAGCGGATGCCGCGCTGTTTACCCAGGCGCACGGTGAAGTGGAACGTGCTGCCGACG
>NZ_JAYESN010000690.1:0-758 GCF_034860625.1 Lamprobacter sp. | reverse complement strand
GGTCGGCAGTTGCTTCCATTTCACCGCATACCTGGGCAAGCAGCGCGGGGTGCGCTCGCAGCGACGCCTGAAGGGCGATGATCTGCAGGCCTTGCGGGTACTGGTGGTGGATGACAACCGCACCGCGCGCGAGGTGCTCGAATCCATGCTCAAGGCCTTCGGCTTCCAGGTCGAGCAGGCCGCTAGTGGCGCCGAGGCGATCGAGCGCCTGGAGCAGGCCGACAGCCAAGGCGCCTTTGATCTGGTGTTGATGGATTGGAAGATGCCGCACATGGACGGGCTGGATACCACGCGCGCGCTCCAGGCCGATCAGCTCATCGCGCGCGCACCGACGGTGATCATGGTCACCGCCTATGGGCGCGATGAGGCGCGGCGAGCCGCCGATGATCTGGAGCTAGCCGGGTTCCTGACCAAGCCGGTGACGCCCTCAACCCTGCTCGATGCCATCCTCACCGCGATGGGACGCGAGGCGGTGAGCGACTCGCGCAGCGCGGATCAGGAAGAGGCCACCAGCGAGGCACTGGCGACGCTGCGCGGCGCGCATCTGCTGTTGGTCGAGGATAACGCGATCAATCAGGAGCTGGCGCTCGAGCTATTGACCACCAACGGCATGACCGCGGCAGTGGCGAACAACGGACAGGAGGCACTCGATCTACTCCAGCAGCAACGCTTCGACGGCGTGCTGATGGATTGCCAGATGCCGATCATGGACGGCTACGCCGCCACCCGCGCCATCCGCCAAGATCCGCGCTTCCGCG
>NZ_JAYESN010000688.1:0-762 GCF_034860625.1 Lamprobacter sp. | reverse complement strand
CCGGCCACCGGCGGAGTTGCCAAGTCCATGCGTCTCTCTATCATCATTCCGACGCTCAATGAAGCCGATGTGATTGGCGCGCTGCTCGGCGATCTGGCCGCGCTGCGCGCTGCCGGCCATGAGCTGATCCTGGTCGATGGCGGCAGCACCGACACTACCCGGGCGCTGGCCGAACCGCTGGTGGATCGGCTGCTCGCTGCACCGTGCGGTCGCGCCGCGCAGATGAATGCCGGCGCCCAGGCGGCCACCGGCGAGCTGCTGTGGTTTCTGCATGCTGACAGCCGAGTACCGGCCGCCACCGCCGAGGCGCTACTCGCCGCTGCTCGGGCAGGGGGGCGCCCAGTGGAGCGCTCAGTCGTGCGCTGGGGGCGGTGCGATGTGCGGCTGTCCGGGCGCCATCCGTTGCTGCGGGTGATCGAGCGCGCGATGAATCTGCGCTCCTGCCTGAGCGGAATCGCCACCGGCGATCAGGGCCTGTTCGTCAGCCGCGCGGACTTCACCGCCGTGGGCGGTTTTCCCGACATCCCGCTGATGGAAGACATCGCGCTATCGCAACGCCTGCGCCGGCTGGCGCGACCCCTGTGCTTGCGCCCGACCTTGATCACCTCGAGCCGGCGCTGGGAATCGCGCGGGATTCTGCGCACCATGATGCTGATGTGGCGATTGCGGCTGGCCTATGCCCTGGGCGCTGATCCGGCACGGCTGGCACGGTGGTATCGGTGATAACCAACAAGAGGGCAGCCCATTGAACAGGCACAACCC
>NZ_JAYESN010000687.1:0-762 GCF_034860625.1 Lamprobacter sp. | reverse complement strand
ACGCACCGTGCTCGATCAGATGGGCGCCGAGCACCTGCTGGGCCATGGCGACATGCTCTACCTGCCGCCCGGTGGCAGCATCTCGCAGCGCGTTCATGGCGCCTTCGTTGACGACCACGAGGTGCATAAGGTGGTCGACTTCCTCAAGCAGCAGGGGACGCCCGACTACATCGAGAATATCCTGCAAGAACCCTCCGATCATCTCCCTGGCATCGACCCGGAACCCAAGGGCGGCGGCGATGTCGAGGACCAAGACCCACTGTTCGACGAGGCGGTGCAGATCGTCGTCGAGAGTCGACGCGCCTCGATCTCCGGCGTGCAGCGGCGGCTGAAGATCGGCTACAACCGCGCCGCGCGCATGATCGAGGAGATGGAGCGTATCGGCGTCGTCGGCCCCGCCGAGACCAACGGTAACCGCGAAGTGCTCGCGCCCCCACCACAGGACTGAATCTCGTGATCAATAGAGATAAAATCGACCGCTCTAGCCGGGCTGGAGGCTCTAGCTGGATAGAAGGCTCCAGCATGGCTCATCCAAATCTTCACCAGCTGCACCAGCGGACATCTCGCTGCAGCGCCGGTGCAGGCGCGCGCCATGGCTGCACACAGCAGCAGAACGGAAGCTCGCTAGCATCAGCAAAAATGCAGTCAGCACAGAGGCAACTAGCACAGAGGCCAAAGAGTCCTGCCCGAAAAAGCGGGGCTGTCACAAGCGCTCTCGGCGTGATGCTCGTCGCGCTCCTACTGACTCTCTTCTGGACACCG
>NZ_JAYESN010000686.1:0-769 GCF_034860625.1 Lamprobacter sp. | reverse complement strand
CTACTCGGGCACTACTGTGGTTCAGGTCGTGGCGAGGTCTGGCTGCACTGCCGCGACCGGATCGCGCAACAGACCAGCTCATCGGGCCAAAGCCGGTGATCTCAGGTTAGTCGAACCCTGCAACCGGCATCAACGCCAGCCCGCTCAATCCTCGCCAAAGGCCGCCAAGAAGGCCTCGACGAAACGCGGATAGTCACTGTCGGACAATTGGTTGATACCGGCCGCTGCCTTGCGACCGCCGCCGGTCTCAAACTGGCGGCAGAGCGCATCGGCGCCATCCGGACGGTTGATCGGCGCCCGCACACTGACCACAAAGCCGCCTTGCTCAAGCTGGGTCAGCAGGGCATGCGCTCGACTCGGCGCCTGCTGCGCCAGTTCGTTGGCAAACACACCCCCGACCCGGCGTGCCCAGGGGGCAGCCGGGAGCACCATCAATAGATGGGTCGCACTCTGGTGTTCCGGGCTCATGGCACGCGCGCGCGTCATGTCGTCAGCGTAGCCGGTTCGCAAGGCCTCGAAAGCCTCGTCGCAACGCACGAACTCGAGCGGGTCGGCATAGGGCCGCAAACGCGCGAATAATGCATCGGGCGGAAAATGCAGATCCGCCACCGTCGCGCCATAGCCGTTATAGTTCAGTAGGATACCAAGCTCGCGCAAGCGCTCGAGCGCGTCCTGCTGCAACCCCAGCGGCTCTGCTGCGCGGATTGCGGCGGCATCGAAGTTATCCCCGAAGGTACCGACTACGGCCCAAGCGCGCTGACGGCCCTGC
>NZ_JAYESN010000685.1:0-775 GCF_034860625.1 Lamprobacter sp. | reverse complement strand
GTTTGTCCGCGACCTACTGTTGACCGACATCGCGGCCGGCAAGCCTGAGCCATACCGCGAGCGCGCACTGCGCCTGGCGATGAAGTTCCAGCAATACAGCAGTCCAGTCACCGCCAAGGGGGTCGAAGACACGACCTTCTATCGCTGGCACCGGCTCAGCTCGCTGAACGAGGTCGGCGGTGATCCCGAGCGCTTCGGCCTCTCGGTGGACAGCTTCCATCGCGCCAATGCCCGGCGCCAGACGCATTGGCCGCACGCGATGCTGGCCGGATCGACCCATGACAGCAAGCGCTCCGAGGATGTGCGGGCACGCCTGCATATCCTCTCCGAGCTGCCGCTCGTCTGGCGCGAGCACGTTGAGCGCTGGAGCCGATTGAATCGACGCTTTCGGCGCAACGGCGAAGGTCGCGAACCACTCGAGGCTGATACGGTGACCTGGCCCGATGCCAACACCGAGTATCTGTTCTACCAGACCCTGCTCGGTGTCTGGCCACTACAGACACCGCAGGACAACGACGGCTGGGAAGCGCTCAAACAGCGCATCCAGGCTTACATGAGCAAAGCGGTCAAGGAGGCCAAGGTCCAGACCGCCTGGACCAACGCCGATCCCGATTACGAGGCGGCGCTGGAGGCCTTCATTGATGCCGTGCTCGATCGCGAGCGCAGCCGTGCCTTCTTCGAGGATTTCATCCCCTTCCAGCAGCGCGTCGCCCAGCTCGGGCTGCTCAACAGCCTCTCTCAGACCCTGCTTCGGCTGACCTCGCCAGGGCTGCCG
>NZ_JAYESN010000684.1:0-776 GCF_034860625.1 Lamprobacter sp. | reverse complement strand
TGGCTGGTTTTTGGCGACAATCTCCCGATAGGCACGGGTCTGTTCGAGCGGGGTCATTTCACCAAGCATGCGGAGGATCTCCTCTAAGGTCTGGTCCTGAAAGCGCGCCATGAGCCAGGATTGGAAGACATCGAGACAATGGCGACGGGCGGTGTCGGACAGCGGGGCTTGTTGGATCTGACCATAGGCGATGGGGGCTTGTTCGCGCAAGCTCGCGGAGTCTTCGATCAGATACGGCAAGAAGGTGGCCAGCAAGGGGTGCTCAGGCTGGGTCTGGCTGAGCTGTTTGAGCACCTCGGTGAGATAGACCCGACGGATCGGGAGTTCGGGGTCGCGGGCGATGGCGCTGTGCCAGGGTTCGGTCTTCGGGTCGTGCTCGGGGCTGAGGAACAGCAGCAGTCCACAGACGGGTTGCGCGGGGCGGCGTTCGCCGAGTAGGCCCATGTCGATCAGCAGGCGATGGTAGATGTTGTCTTTTTTTCTGAGCTTGCACTTCGATCGCCCAGATCGCTTGCTTGAGGTCGGCGGGGAGCACGACGCCGTCGATGCGCCGCTCTAGGGCTTTGACGTCGATGGCCTCGAAGTCGTAAGAGCCATCGATGCTGAGGCCATTGGTGAGCAAGCGCAGAAACTCCGGGTCGGCGCCGAGGAGCAGGTAGATCTGTTTGTCAGTGTGCATGGACTCAGCGGCGGGCTTTGGGGTTGAGGGCGATCACCTGCCCTTGCCCTGCCCTGCTCCGTTCAAGCCACGCGCCATGGCGAGCGCGTCAAGTCCC
>NZ_JAYESN010000683.1:0-777 GCF_034860625.1 Lamprobacter sp. | reverse complement strand
CGGCCAGGCGATCATCTCCGCCGCCTCTTGCACCACCAACTGTCTGGCACCGGTCTCTAAGGTGCTGAATGACAACTGGGGCATCAAGCGTGGTCTGATGACCACCGTGCATGCCGCCACCGCGACCCAGAAGACCGTCGATGGTCCGTCGCAGAAGGACTGGCGCGGCGGTCGTGGCATCCTCGAGAACATCATCCCGTCCTCGACCGGCGCCGCCAAGGCCGTCGGCAAGGTGCTGCCGGAGCTGAATGGCAAGCTGACCGGTATGGCCTTCCGCGTGCCGACCTCGGACGTCTCGGTGGTCGACCTGACCTGCGAGCTGAACAAGGATGCGAGCTACGAGGAGATCTGCGCGGCCATGAAGGCGGCCTCAGAGTCCGGCGATCTGGCCGGTGTACTGGCTTACACCGAAGACAAGGTCGTCTCGACCGACTTCCGCGGCAAGGGCACGCCGTCGATCTTCGATGCCGGCGCTGGCATCATGCTCGATAGCACCTTCGTCAAGGTCGTTGCCTGGTACGACAACGAGTACGGCTACACCTGCAACTTCCTGCGTCTGGCGCAGCATGTTGCGGGCTGAGTGAGCTGAGATCGCTGTTCGGTGGGCAGGGCGGGTGTGTGCCTGTCCAGCCCACCGATCACGGCTGTCCGACCTGCACAGCAAGAACGATGCGGAAAGCCAGGCCGGTTTTCCCGATCGCTCACAGCTTTATTAACACCATCTCGATGAGGCGCTCTGCTATGTCCTTCACCAAACTCACCGATCTTGATCTGGCT
>NZ_JAYESN010000682.1:0-780 GCF_034860625.1 Lamprobacter sp. | reverse complement strand
GCGCACCGTACTCGATCAGATGGGCGCCGAGCACCTGCTGGGCCATGGCGACATGCTCTACCTGCCGCCCGGTGGCAGCATCTCGCAGCGCGTCCACGGCGCCTTCGTTGACGACCACGAGGTGCATAAGGTGGTCGATTTCCTCAAACAGCAGGGCACGCCTGACTACATCGAGAACATCCTGCAAGAACCCTCCGATCATCTCCCTGGCATCGACCCGGAACCCAAGGGCGGCAGCGATGTCGAGGACCAAGACCCACTGTTCGACGAGGCGGTGCAGATCGTCGTCGAGAGTCGACGCGCTTCCATCTCCGGCGTACAAAGGCGGCTGAAGATCGGCTACAACCGCGCCGCGCGCATGATCGAGGAGATGGAGCGCATCGGCGTCGTCGGCCCCGCCGAGACCAACGGTAACCGCGAAGTGCTCGCGCCCCCACCACAGGACTGAATCGCGTGATCAATAGAGATCGAATCGACCGCTCTAGCCGGGCTGAAGACTCGAGCTGGGCTGAAGGCTCCAGCATGGCTCATCCCAACCTTCACCAGCTGTCTCAGCGAACCTCTCGCCGCGGCGCCGGTGCAGGCGCGCGCCACAGCTGCACACAACAGCAGAACGGATGCTCGCTAGCGTCAGCCAAGATGCAGTCAGCACAGAAGAGGCAGCCAGCAACGAGGCAGCCATCACAGATGCCGAACGGGGCTACCCGGAAAAGCGGGGCTGTCGCAAGCGGTCTCGGCGTGATGATCTTCGCGCTCCTACTCACCGCCCTCTGGACACCC
>NZ_JAYESN010000681.1:0-789 GCF_034860625.1 Lamprobacter sp. | reverse complement strand
TACACGCTTGACGATGTCCCCCACAACACCGCGCCCAGTCTTGGCACCAAGACGCCGCTGGATCTCGCGCACGCTCAGATCCGTTGTTCTCGCCAATGCCTCGACCTCGGCCACGACCGCTATCGGGGTTCGCGGTCGACCGAGCAACCTCCCTCGTGCCCTTGCCGCCTTCATCCCAGCCGAAACACGCTCGCTGATTAGCGACGACTCCAGCTCCGCCATGGCACCGATCAGCGTGAACATGGCCTTGCCCATCGGTGAGGTGGTATCGATCTGATCCTGAACGCTCACGAAACGAATACCGAGGTAGTTGAACTCCTCCAGTGCCGTCAGGAGGTGCTTGGTCGAACGAGCGAAGCGATCGAATTTCCACACCAACACGCACTGGAAGGCGCGATGGCGTGCATCTTTCATCAGCGCGTCGAGCTGTGGGCGTCCCTGGCGGCGCCCTGAGACCGCGCTATCGAAGTACTCCCGCACGATTTCCAGATCCGCACGCTCGGCATAAGCGTGTAATCCATCGAACTGCAGATCCGGCTTCTGATCCACTGTCGAGATCCGAAGGTAGAGCGCGGTGCGATTCTTGGAGGACATCTTTCGATGGCTCGTTTGTCCGAGAATGTACTGGTTTTAGTACCCTCTGACGCCGCTTGTAAGCCCCTGAAAAATCGAGCCCGCGATCGACCTTTTTCGCTTGGGGTTTTCCGTACCCCTTACGACAGGAACGTTCGCGCCCGATGGCCTCGATCGACCGCACTGCCTATGCCCCGTATCCTGATCAGGCCCGAA
>NZ_JAYESN010000680.1:0-793 GCF_034860625.1 Lamprobacter sp. | reverse complement strand
AAAGGCACCGACCGGCTGGGCGATCACCTGTACCTCGTCGATCTCCACCGAGCCCTTAGCCAGCTGCTGACGGCCTTGCAACCGTCGGCGCACGTGCTCGCGCGCGCTTGCATCACTGGCCTGCGCCACGGGCAGCCCGGTCACCAGACGATCGATCCGCGGTTGACCGGCCAGCTCCAAGGCCGCTAACACCAGTGCCTGATAACTGTCGCTGGCGGCATAGTCCTCATGCAGCGCGCGCTGCCAGCCCGAGACCCGCGCCGGCGCAATGCCAGCGATCCAGGGCTCGCCATGCAGCAAGAGCCTGATCCCCTCGGCAAGCCTTTCGGTTGTGCCTGCCGGCGCGCCCGCCAGGCGCTCGGCGACATGCGCCTCGGGTGCCGCCACCGCCGGCATCACCCGCTCAGCCGGTGACTCGCCGCAGCACCCGACGGCGAGCTTCAGATTGCTGTATCCAATATCCAGACCGACCACCACCATCCCCGCATCCTCCATCACGACTGCAGCACGACTGCAGCACGACAAGCACCGACGAGAGGCCCCAGACACCGCCACGATTGTGCCGCTCCGGAACCCCAGCACGACTGCAGCACGACTACAGCACGACAAGAGGATGCCGCCCCAGACCCAGGCACGAAACGGCAAGAGATGCCGAAAAACGGCATCTTTCACTGCTGCGCCATGGCTGAACCGCGGGCTAGGCTGTGCCGAGGCTGTGCGTCAGGTGAGCACCGCTGTGGATCGAGTCCAGGTGCGCAGCGGTCCTGACCTAAGCCATTGACTGTGCGTCGGG
>NZ_JAYESN010000679.1:0-799 GCF_034860625.1 Lamprobacter sp. | reverse complement strand
TCTTGGCCTCAAGACCAACGCCTTCGTTATCCTTGACGGCGGCCTCTCGGACCTTGAGCAGCAGGAGATCGTTGAGCGCTTCGGCCAGGAGCATGATCCGCTGCGCGTGCTGCTCTGTTCCGACGTCGCCTCCGAGGGGCTGAACCTGCACTTCCTCTGTCATCGGCTCGTCCACTTCGATCTGCCCTGGTCGCCGATGGTGTTCCAACAGCGCAACGGCCGCGTCGACCGCTTCGGACAGCAATCCAGGCCGCGGATCGACTACCTGCTCACCGAATCCGAGGTCGAGACCGTCAAGGGCGATCTGCGCGTGATCGAGGTGCTGGTACGCAAGGACGAGCAGATCAGCCAAAACATCGGCGATCCGGCCTCGATCCTCCGCAAGCACAGCATCGAGGCCGAGGAGCAGGTCGTTGCCGAGGCGCTGGCTGAGGGGTTGAACGCCGAGCAGTTCGAGCAGCAGTGCATCGAGCAGGCCGAGCCGGACGATGATGACGATTGGGAAACGGCGCTGTTCGGAACCGACGCTGGCACTGACTCAGATGGCACCGGCGCTGGCAGCTCTGACGGCGTCGGCTCCGGCAACGGCTCTGCCGCCACCCTAGCGGGCCGACCGACCCCGCTCCGGCAAGAGCCGCATCGCTTCTTCCCCGACCTCTATGCCTTCGCCAAGCAGGCCATTAGCCGCGTCCCGGAGGCCGAGGGCTACCGCGTCGACGACCAGGCACGCATGCTGCGCCTGACCCCACCGGCCGATCTGCGCCGGCGCTTGCGTCGGCAACTGCCGGCCGAGGTGCTG
>NZ_JAYESN010000678.1:0-801 GCF_034860625.1 Lamprobacter sp. | reverse complement strand
GCGGATTCGCAATCAATGGCTTAAGCGACGCTGGTCAGGACCGCTGCGCACCTGGACTCGATCCATAACGGTGCGCACCTGACGCGCAGCCTCGGCACAGCCTAGCCTGCGGTTCAGCACCGGCGCAGCAGGGAAAGATGCCGTTTTTCGGCATCTCTTGCCGTTTCGTGCCTGGGTCAGGGGCGGCATCCTCTTGTCGTGCTGTAGTCGTGCTGCAGTCGTGCTGGGGTTCCAGAGCGGCCCAATCGTGGCGCTGTCTGGGGCCTCTCGTCGGTGCTTGTCGTGCTGCAGTCGTGCTGCAGTCGTGATGGAGGATGCTCGATGGTGGTGGTCGGTCTCGATATTGGATACGGCAATCTAAAGCTCGCTGCCGGGTGCTGCGGCGAACCGCCGCTTGAACGGATGATGCCGGCGGTAGCGGCACCCGAGGCGCATGTCGCCGAGCGCCTGGCGGGCGCGCCGTCACGCACGCGCGATGGGCTTGCCGAGGGGATCAGGCTCTCGCTGCATGGCCAGCCCTGGATCGCTGGCATCAACCCGGCGCGGGTCTCGGGCTGGCAGCGAGCACTGCATGAGGACTATGCCGCCAGCGACAGTTATCAGGCTTTGGTGCTGGCCGCCCTGCAGTTGGTGGATGAACCGCACATCGACCGTCTGGTGACCGGACTCCCCGTGGCTCAGGCCAGCGATCCTGACGCGCGTGAGCAACTGCGCCAACGGTTGCAGGGCCGGCAGCGGCTGGCTAAGGGCTCGGTGGAGATCGCCGAGGTGCGGGTGATCGCCCAGCCGGTCGGCGCCTTC
>NZ_JAYESN010000677.1:0-808 GCF_034860625.1 Lamprobacter sp. | reverse complement strand
TGATCACCTTGCTGCCGGTTGGCGGTTGGCGCCCGAGGCCGCAGAACCCGGCGCTGACACCTCCGGCCAGGCCCTGCTCGCGGCCCTGACCCGCAGCCATCCGCTGCAGCCGTTCAGCCGGCGCTACTTCGAGCCCGGGCGCGACCCAGGGCTCTTTACCTATGCCAGCGAGTGGCGTGCGCTCTATCCGGCCTCGACGCCCGTCGAGGGCGCCGCCTCACCCGTGCCGCTGTTCCCGGAACGCCCGCCGCGACTCTCCAAGCCGACCTTCGATGGACCGATCAACCTACAGACCCTGGGCCGATTCCTGCGCCATCCGCTGCGCACCTTCTACAGCCAACGCCTGGCTCTACACCTGGAGGTCGCCGCCGAGACCGACGCCAACGACGAGCCGTTCGACTTCGACGGGCTGCAGCGCTGGGGACTGCGCGCGGCCATCCTGCAGCAGGTCGAACGACAACTCGTGGCTCAGCCTGGGATCGCCAGCGAGCGCTGTCTGCAGCAGGCGGTGGATCGGCTCGCCCGCGCCGGCGACTTGCCGCTAGCCCCCTTCGATGTCGACTGGCGCGAGAACCTGCAGGCCCAGTTCGCCACGCCGCTGCAACGATATCGCGCGCTGCTGGCCGAGTATCCGAACGCCATCCCGATCCGCGCCCTGAGCCTCAGCGCCGACGACCTGCTGCTCGAGGACAGCCTGACCGGGCTGCGCGCCAACGCGCAGGGCGAGCGCTTGCAACTGCGCTTGCAGCCGAGCGAGCTGATCAAGCACAACCAGCTCAGCTGGTACCACCTGGTCTCGCACTGGCCC
>NZ_JAYESN010000676.1:0-809 GCF_034860625.1 Lamprobacter sp. | reverse complement strand
GTGGCAGACAATGGCTTGCAGGCTCTGATTCAGACGCCGACGCCAAATCAAACGCCGGCCCAACCGGCACCCGAGCGGGCCGCTGACGAAGGCACCTTCGACCTGATCCGACTCGGCGCCACCACCAAGCTCGACCCGCGCTGGCTGCAACAGGCCGACCCGCTGCTCATGCTGCCCAGCGACAGCGCCGCCCTGGCCGACCTGCAAGCCGCCGGCCTTGTCGTCTACCGACTGATCCCCGCGCTGAATGCCTTAGTCGCGTTAGCAACAGACGAAGAACCGGCTATCCTCTTTGTCTGTGGCGACACCCGCGCCGCCTGGCTGGGCGAACAGGGCCGGCTGATCCGGTCCACCTAATGCAACGCCCGCGTGAACATCAACGTCTTCCTGCCCCGACCATGCACAGTCTATTGCGAGAAACCGACGACACAGCACCGGCCTATGACGCCGATTATTTTCTCTGGCTGCAAGAGACCCGTGGCAAGCTGGCGCGCCGTGACTTTGCGGGCGTTGATCTCATTCACTTGCTCGAGGAGATCGACGACTTGAGCCGTCGCGAAAAACGCAAGCTTAAACATCTGTTGCGGCAACTGCTCGTCCATCTCCTCAAGCTGAGCTACTGGTCTGACGAAGAACCCCGGAGTGGCAACCACTGGCGAGCCGAGGTCGCCAGCTTTCGCAAACAGATCCGCGATGAGCTAGAAGACAGCCCGAGTTTGAAGTCCTACATCAACGACATTTATGAAACCTGTTACACAGACGCACGCGACATCGCCGCAGCGCGATCGCAACTGCCGCTGAATACCTTT
>NZ_JAYESN010000675.1:0-810 GCF_034860625.1 Lamprobacter sp. | reverse complement strand
ATCGCTGATGCCCAATGTCAGCTGGCCTGGGTTTTTGACCCGCAACTGTTTGGTCCGGCTCTGCAGCCCACTGACCAGATCGACCGCGCTGCGCGAGACACCGAAACTCTCAGCAATGAACTGCACCAACTCGGCGTTGGCGCGGCCATCGATCGGCGGCGCCTTGAGCTTTACCTTGAGGGCATCGCCGAACGGCTCGGCGAAGGCGTTGCGGCCAGCGCGTGGCTGCACGCGCAGTCGCAGTAAGAGGTCGTTGCCCTCCCAGCGATACCAGTCAGTCATTATTTTCGGACGCCGTGCTCAGGCCAGCAAGCTGCTGGCCCATGGCTGAGACTTGGACTTCAATCGCCGACAGGCGCTGCTTGACCTCGCTCATGTCAGCGCGGATCTCAGAGCGCATGGTTCGCAAGATGTCCAAGACAAGATTGTCGGGCTCTTTGCTCATGGTATGACTTTCCTCTTCATTAGAAAGGACTACCGGTCAACAACCGCAACGGCGGCAGCAACAGCATCTCGAGCAAAACCAAGCTAATCATCACCACCATGGGTGACAGATCGATACCGCTCATCGGCGGGATCAGCCGCTGCGCGGGGCGCATGATCGGGTCGGTGACATCGCTGAGCAGCATGACGGCAGGATTGTACGGATCAGGATTCACCCAGCTCAGGATTACCCGGATCACCACCGCGAACAGGAAGATGCTGATGATCAGCGACACCAGCCCCGGCAGCGCCCAGAGCAGGGCGCCGAGCGGATTGCGACCGAGCCCCATCAGCATCGACAGCAACGCCAACTCGCAGGCCTTCAGT
>NZ_JAYESN010000674.1:0-811 GCF_034860625.1 Lamprobacter sp. | reverse complement strand
GCCCTCCACCGAGCGGCCCAGGTGCAGCCATTCGATCCGCTCGGGGCGCTCCAGCAGTTGGCAGGCGACCAGATAGCCGGCAGCGCTCCAGGTCTGATGCCGGCGTGCCTGCTGACCGACCAGGCGGCCGCGACGGCCGTCGTAGTATTCAGGCCAGTCGTCTTGGACCAACCGCCGCTCGGCGTCGCTGAGCGCGCGCTCGACCAGCTCATCGGCACCGGTGCGCAGCCCGACCAGGGCCAGCAGCCAGAGGAGCACTGGCCAGTTGCCGCCATTGTGGTAGGACCAGGGGCGGTTCTTCGGGTCGCAGCCGGTCAGAATGCGCCAGTCCTGGCCTTCGAGCGCCGGGAAGCAGAGCTTGAGCGGCACCTGGCCGATCAGGTCGTCATAACGCTGCGCGATCAGCTGCATCAGGGCGGCGGTCTGCTCCTCAGTCGCCAGGCCGGCCGCGCAGGCGAGCAGGTTACCCTGGGCGAAATAGCGATAGTCGAGCCGGCCGGGACCGACGTTACCGAGCAGATAGCCGCCGTTCTCTGGCAGCCAGTCCATGAGCCAGTCGGGGATGGCATCGGGATGGATATTGAACTTGTTGACCGCGGCCGGTCCGTATTCATCGATCCCATAGCGATAGATCTGGTTCAGCCGCGCGAGGTCGAGCCAATAGTAGCTGCGCACATGATGGGTCAGATGCGGCAGACGCTCTTGCAGGGCATCGCGATAGCGCGTGTTCGCCGGCTCATCGGCGTCGAGCAGATCGGCGGCCGCACAGAGCGCGGCGAAGAACTGCGCCTGGATATCGATCGGGTAGCCA
>NZ_JAYESN010000673.1:0-811 GCF_034860625.1 Lamprobacter sp. | reverse complement strand
ACCCTCCACCGAGCGGCCCAGGTGCAGCAGCTCGATACGCTCGGGGCGCTCCAGCAGTTGGCAGGCGACCAGATAGCCGGCGGCGCTCCAGGTCTGATGCCGGCGTGCCTGCTGACCGACCAAGCGGCCACGGCGGCCGTCGTAATACTCAGGCCAGTCGTCTTGGACCAGACGCCGCTCGGCATCGCTGAGCGCGCGCTCGACCAGCTCATCGGCACCGGTGCGCAGACCGACCAGGGCCAGCAGCCAGAGCAGCACCGGCCAGTTGCCGCCGTTGTGGTAGGACCAGGGGCGATTCTTCGGGTCGCAGCCGGTGAGGATGCGCCAGTCCTGGCCTTCCAGCGCCGGGAAGCAGAGCTTGAGCGGCATCTGGCCGATCAGGTCGTCATAGCGCTGTGCGATCAGCTGCATCAGGGCGGCGGTCTGCGCCTCGGTGGCCAGCCCGGCGGCGCAGGCGAGCAGATTGCCCTGGCCGAAATAGCGATAGTCGAGCCGGCCGGGGCCGACGTTGCCGAGCAGATAGCCGCCGGTCTCCGGCAGCCAGTCCATGAGCCAGTCGGGGATGGCGTCGGGATGGATATTGAACTTGTTGACCGCAGCCGGTCCGTACTCATCGATCCCGTAGCGGTAGATCTGGTTCAGCCGCGCGAGGTCGAGCCAATAGTAGGTGCGCACATGATGGGCCAGGTGCGGTAGGCGCTCGTCCAGGGCCGCGCAATAGCGCGTGTTCGCCGGCGCATCGGCATCGAGCAGATCGGCGGCGGCACAGAGCGCGGCGAAGAACTGTGCCTGGATGTCGATCGGGTAGCCG
>NZ_JAYESN010000672.1:0-817 GCF_034860625.1 Lamprobacter sp. | reverse complement strand
TGTGAGCAGCTGCATCGTGGTTATCCCTGCCACTGTTCTTTGAACGCACTGGCCAAGCAGGTCGCACTGACGCCACGCGGTCTCAGCAAGGCCTTAGCCGGGCTCGATGGCCGTTATCTGCAGCGGCACCGCCCTGGACGCGGGTCTCCAACCCAGTACCGGCTGCTCTGTCCGGCGCTGGATGCGCCTGCGCCAACAACCGATGACCGGGCACCACTTGAGGCTGTTGTCGAGTCTGATCCGCGCCCGCGCCCACCTCAAATGTCCCATGCGCGCGGATCAGCACCAATGGACAGTGCGCATCAAGGTCCGCCGCCGCCTCCTGTCGACAACACACGACCATCAGCCCCAGCAATAATCCGTCCGAGCAAAGCCCAGCATTTGACCTTGGTTCGGCAAGGCGATGGCGTTGCTGCGACGCATTCTTCAGTCGCACTGCCGCCAACGCCGGTGACGTCCTCATCCCAGTCATCGGCGCCGAGCGATCCAGACCTCTTAGCATCCCCGACGCCTCAACAACGCACCCGCGCTGCGCCGATCCCAGCCACCTGGACACCGACTGAGTCGGTCTATGCCTGGGCGCACAAGCGCGGTCTAACGCGCGACTGGGTGCAGGCGCAGATCGACGAATTCGTCATCTATTGGCGCGACTGCGGTGAATCACGCAAGAGCTGGGATGCCACCTTCATCAACCGACTGCAGCTGCTGCAGTCCCGCATGACCCAGGGGCCGACCCATGAAACACCTCAGCGACTGGCCGATAAAGACTACGCTGCGGGAGCAACTCCGCTCGATCAAATCGACTGGCTGCGCGCCG
>NZ_JAYESN010000671.1:0-821 GCF_034860625.1 Lamprobacter sp. | reverse complement strand
GCGATGGATACCTTGCTCCAACTGCGGGCGCAGGGCGTCCTGCTGGGTCTTCAGGTCGATAAAGCCCATGCCGGCCTGAGCAGCTGGTTGCTGGCAGAAAACCTCGGGCGAAACACAGCGGTCGCGATGGTCATTCAGAAGCACCTCATCGCGCGTGAGTAACTTGATCGCGCCGGGCGCAAATCGGTCGAGCGCGTGAAGCAGTTGCTCATCCTCTGGATCGGGACTGTCGAAAACGGCCCCTTCCCCCGCGAGCGCGGCCAGCCAGTGTTTGTCCGCCGCAAACACCTTTAGAAGGGATTTCGATTGATGTGCAAGCTGCTTGGCAGACAGCGGCTTCGCTGCGGGCGACTGGGCTCGCTGTAGCGCTCGTCTGGTCACATAATCGAGCGTCTGCACGCTGCCGGCATAGAGCCAAAGCCGACCACCCTCGGCCAGACACTTGGCGATTGCCAGATCGACCGATTCACACCATGGCTTCCGACCGACACAGCTGTCGACCGCGACATTCACATCCAACAACAAGTCCATCACTCAGCGGTCCTCTCGTAACGCTAAAGCGTCGAGACGCTCGCATTGCTTATCACTCATCGCGGGCAGTTCATCGTCTGGGGGAGGTGGCGCGTTGCGTATCGCGTCGAGCATTTCGCGCTTGGCTCTAGCGTGCGCAACTACCTCAAACGGCAGGTTGCCGGCGAGCCCCACAGTGCTTGCCCCAGGGTCTATGGTCCCGTCAATCGCCTCGTCTGGCACCTCGACGACCACCCGCAATGGGCCTTGCTTGAGCCTCAACGGCGTCAGAAATTCGAGTCTGCCCTGGC
>NZ_JAYESN010000670.1:0-822 GCF_034860625.1 Lamprobacter sp. | reverse complement strand
AAGCGCTTGGTGGGCTTTACGCAGCGCTGTCGGCATCAGGTCAGGGTCGTAGAGGTTGGCCAGGGTTGACTTGGGATGGCTGGCTCTGGCGTTCAGGACCGCCTGGGCGAGCGGTTCCAGCTTCGCCAGTGCCGCCTCGTCGGCAGTAGGCACTGGGAAACTGTTGTAGACCAGCCCGATGGAGTAGCGGTAGTCGCTCTTGAGGCGCCCGCCGATGTGCCTGAGCCAGCTCATGTGCATGGCGGATGTCAGCAGTCCGAACAGGGGCCGTGTCGCTCCCGTTATGATGCGAACGAGATTGCTGGGGATCACTGGCGGCTCCAGCCAGCCGATCGGGACATACTCTCGTCGCTCGGAGCTGACCTCGGGAATCACCAAGAAGGGCTTGGTCGGGATAACTTCAACGTTATAGCGCTCTGGATAGTCGGCGATGGCCAAGGTGCTCTTTCGCTTGCTGAGCAAACGGAACGCTTTGACTGCGCGCATTCTCTCAACCACGCTGGGCATATTCCTAAGCTCCATCGGCGTTGCTTTCTGCAATGCAAGAATCCATCGCTCTCCGCCGTTCAGAAATTCTCGACTCCCGACGAAAGGATGCAAAAAGGCAGCGGCTCCAGGCTCGGTGCACACTAGTTCATCCCGTTCCTGTCTGCTCAGGATGTAGTGTCCATCGTCGATGGGTTGTGATCCGCTAAGCAACTTGGACAACCCATTGATCGGCTTGCTTTCCTCCCGCACCACGACATGCGGGTTGGCGAGATGGCTGGCATCGAACAGATAGGGGGAGATCGCCGCGTACTGGCTTTCTTGCGGCTCGCCTTG
>NZ_JAYESN010000669.1:0-822 GCF_034860625.1 Lamprobacter sp. | reverse complement strand
AAGGGCGAGCCGCACGAGAGCCAGCATGCGGCGATTTCCCCCTATCTGTTCGATGCCAGCCATCTCGCCAACCCGCATGTCGTGGTGCGGGAGGAAAGCCAACCGATCAACGGGCTCCCGAAGATCATCATCGGGTCAAAGCCGATCGACGGCGGACACTACATTCTGAGCAGACAGGAGCGGGATGACCTGGTGTCCGCCGAGCCTGGCGCTGCCGCCTTTTTGCATCCTTTCGTCGGAAGTCGAGAGTTTCTGAACGGCGGGGACCGGTGGATTCTGGCCCTGCAGCAAGCATCGCCATCGGCCTTGAAGGAGCTTCCTCTGGTCCGGGAAAGGATCGCAGCCGTTCGTGCGGAGCGAGCGGCAAGCAAAAGCGCTCCGACCCGAAAGCTCGCCGAAACGCCGTTGCAGTATCACGTCAACGTCATCCCAACCAAGCCCTTCTTGGTGATTCCCAAGGTCAGCTCCGAGCGACGAGACTATGTCCCGATCGGTTGGCTGGAGCCGCCAACCATCCCGAGCGATCTGGTGTTCGTCTTAGCTGGAGCCAGTCTGACCCTGTTCGGACTGCTGACATCCGCCATGCACATGAGCTGGCTCAGGCACATCGGCGGGCGCCTAGAAAGCCGCTACCGCTACTCCATCGGGCTGGTCTACAACAGTTTCCCGGTGCCTACTGCCGACGAGGCGGCACTGGCGAAGCTGGAACCGCTCGCCCAGGCGGTCCTGAACGCCAGAGCCAGCCATCCCGAGTCAACCCTGGCCAACCTCTACGACCCTGACCTGATGCCGACAGCGCTGCGTAAAGCCCACCAAGCGCTC
>NZ_JAYESN010000668.1:0-824 GCF_034860625.1 Lamprobacter sp. | reverse complement strand
GTCTCTGTAGGTTTCGTCCAGGTTGATCTTGTAGTTCTCGAACAAGGAGATGAGTCCCTCGAAAAAAGAAACAATTTCCTTGCTTGGCACGAAGACTGGGGCGGGCAATATCGTATTAGCAGCGGCCTGATTGACGAGTCGTGCGGTATGGATCTTCGCCTCGTCCCGATCAATGCCAATCTCCCATTGCAGGGATTCAGGGATTCCAGCCGGCGGCTCTTCATGGGGCATGTCAATTTTGACTGTTGGTATTTTGCCTGCGACCTCCGCGTTAAGCCTGGTCGGCGTCTTTGCCTCCTTGCGGGCGAGATGCACCAACTGTTCGGGTCGAAACAGACCCATCAGCCGCTCTTCGAAGTAAGCTTCCGCACGTTTTCCCTCTGGCGCCAGGCGTTGTTTCGACAGGTCCGACCAAGCGCGCGTAAACAGATAGCCGAGCTTGAGGACGTGAGTCTTGCCGGTCCCGTTGGCCCCGACGATGACATTAAGCCCTTCGGAAAAATCGAAGGTCGCTTTTCCAAAAGCCGTAAAGTTGATGATCTTGAGGTGCTTTAGCATGTCGATCTCATCAATCTCCTGATTGCGGCCCGGCCCCACGAAATAATCCCTCCTTCCAGAGGTAGCCCATCTGATCGCCCTCGGCCATGAAAGCCGCAATCTGTTCATCATCGCGCGCACGCTTCACCTTGGTCGAACCCTGCTCCCTGACCAGCCAATAGACTTCATCGAGTTGTGTCGCGTTGAGAAAGTCCGGCGAATGGGTGGAGACCAAGACCTGTCCACCCTGCTCAGCATAGGCGCGAAATTCCTCCGCAAGCTCCCAG
>NZ_JAYESN010000667.1:0-826 GCF_034860625.1 Lamprobacter sp. | reverse complement strand
ACCAGGGCAGACTCGAATTTCTGACGCCGTTGAGGCTCAAGCAAGGCCCACTACGGGTGGTCGTTGAGGTGCCTGATGAGGCGATTGATGAGGCAGGACAGCTCGAGGGAGGTCGGTTCGATACAGCCTCAGCCGTGACTCCCGACGCCGAGGCTTTTCGCCAAGCGGGTGCGCCGACTCTGACAGTGATCCGCCAAATCTTAGGGCCGATGTCAAGGGCGAGACCTGTCGCGAGTCCTGCAGAGGATAAAGCCACACTGACTGAAGCCTTGGCGGACAAGTACAGCCGATGAAGAATCTGGTCTTTGATGTCAACGTCGTCCTGGATCTTTGGCTGGAGCGTCAGCCGGAGGACCACCTTTTGGAAATTGCAGCCTTGGTCGCAAGCCGGCAACGCGGTGACGCCTTCACCTGGATCGCAAGTCCAAGTCTGCATGTGCTGCAATATGTGGCTAATCGGCAGTTCAAGCGGGAAGGCATGGAGCCGATTGAGGCGAAGAAGACGGTTAAGCAATTGTTGTTGAATCTACTCGATGATCTTCAACCGCTGAGCGCATTCGGGTTTGACCAAGATCGAGCCCTATTGCTCCATGACGACCTGGAAGACGCCCAAATCGTCAAGGCGGCGAGCGCGTTGCAGGGAGCGACGGCTATCGTAACCAACGACAAACGTTACGATACGTCTGGCACCTCGCTACTTCAGCTTTCGCCGTCAGAGGCGGTTGTCTGGCTGCGGGAGCAGGCTGCTTTGTCACCTATGGGCTTTATCGACCTGAAGACCCAGCAGGACGCCCTGCGCCCGCAGTTGGAGCAAGGTATCCATCGT
>NZ_JAYESN010000666.1:0-829 GCF_034860625.1 Lamprobacter sp. | reverse complement strand
AACATCGTCGGTGCTGACGATCTGGGCATAACCGAGCAGGCCGCCGAAGACCTCGGTCAGGAACTGGCCTTGGAGCTGCTTTTCCTTGACCGAGCCGAGCGCGCCGCGAGCGGCGCTGTTGGCCCAGCGCTGGGCGATCTCGGTCTGGATGGGGTTGCACTCGATGTGTGCGGCTTCCAGTGCCTCACCGAGCAAGCGGGCGTTGAACAGCGGTTTGAAGGGGTCGCGCACCCGATTCCTCCTGTATGGCTTCTGGCGAGAAGCGTACGGCTCATCCGCTGCGAAGGCTGCCCGGACAGGGGCTTTCCGGCGATCCAGCGCTTCGCCCATTAGGTCGCCGAGCGCGTGCTCAACGCCACCGGGGACACGCTGATGTCGCCGGCCTTCGTCGAGCCTTTCGCGGGCTCGCCGGCCGCATCCTCTATACTGACACCACCCATCGGCGCATCGAGTACGAGCATAGCGCAACTGAGCGGCTGTCAGCCCAGCGTCCTCAAGGCGACGAACCGCATCGTATCCCAGTGCCTCGACGGGCGCGGGATGGCAAAGCGCTATACTCAAGCCTGACTTGCCGCCAGGCCTTTTTCAGGAGATTCGGTGATGCCGTCTGTTCAATTCGATACCCTGTTGGGTGAAGATCATCAGCTGCAGCTCATCGTGCCCGAGGAGATACCCGCCGGCGCGGTCAATGTTGTCGTGACTGCGAAACTCGCTCCACAGAATGACGCCAAGCAAACGCTCAGCGAGCTTTTCGCGGAACTCGACCGGATGCCCTGTCAGCCGCTGAGCCGTCAAGAGGTCGATCGCACCATCGCCGAAGAGCGTGCGG
>NZ_JAYESN010000665.1:0-830 GCF_034860625.1 Lamprobacter sp. | reverse complement strand
GCACAAGCACACCGCGAGCGCATCGAAACCGCCGACTTGGAGCAGTTGGAAGCCTGGCTCGATCGCATCCTGAGCGCTGAGACGCCCGAGACGATTTTCCACTGAGGCAAGGGAGCCTTGGCGATCCCAAAGCACCCATGGCCAAGCACCACGACACCGGCTACAAGGAACTGTTCAGCCACCCGGAGTTCGTCCAGCAGCTGATCGAAGGCTTCGCTCCGCCCGAGATCGCCGCCCTGATGGACTTCAGCACGCTGAAGAACCACAGCGGGAACGACATCACCCCGCTGTTCGAGGAACGCTTCGAGGACGTCGTCTGGTCGCTTGAGGTGCGCTGGAATGGCCTGGCCCAGCGTGTGTTCCTCTATCTGCTGATCGAGTTTCAATCCAGCATCGACCAGACCATGCCGCTGCGCATGCTGCATTATGTGGCCTGTTTCTATCAGCATCTGATCAAGACCCAGGTCACCACACCGGCCAAGGGCCTGCCCCCGATCCTGCCGATCGTGCTCTACAATGGCATCCAACGCTGGAGCGCCGCCGAGGACATCATCGACCAGGTGCGCCCGCAGCCACCACAGTTCCTACGCGCCTACCAGCCGCACTTGCGTTACTACTTGATTGATGAAGGCCGCTACACGCCCGAGCAACTGAGCCTGATCGACAGTCCGCTCAGCGGGGTCTTCGAGGTCGAGATCGCCTCCCGCGATCGCGCCTCGCTGCAAGCAGCGGTCGATCGCCTGGTGCGCCTCATTCAGGCCGACCCCAACAAGGCCCGGCTGGATACGCTCATCACCCGCTGGCTCAAGCGTCACCTGCAACGGTTGGGT
>NZ_JAYESN010000664.1:0-831 GCF_034860625.1 Lamprobacter sp. | reverse complement strand
CAACCTCTCCGCAGGCTGAGAACTCCCTACTAGCCGTCTTCAGCTTAAGAAGTACTAGAAGGAGGCTTTCTCTGACCGGTGCGAATCTCGAACAGCAGCCGATGATAGGCCTGAGCCAGGCCCTCGTCTGCGCCTTTGTGCTGCTCGACGTAGGCTTTGGGTAGGCTGAGCTTCGGGGTGGGGTTCTCGGTGGTGCTGAGAGAGCTTCGGTCTCGCCGGTCCCCCGTCACTGGATCAGCAGCTCATAGAGGCGGATTGCGTAAGCGCTGGTCATCTTGGCTACCAGCCCTTTTAAGGTGACGTCAAAATATTGAAATATATAGTTATATTCTGGAAACCCTGGAGCTGATGCCCGGATGTTTGACGGAGTCCAGCAACGCTTTGCCGAGCGCGCCCCTGCCAGCGTGATGGTGCGCGGACTGCTCGAGCTCCTGCTCAACGCCGAGCGGATCGACCGCTGGTTCGAGTCGACGCGCGAGGAGCAGTACACGCGCCAGATCCTGTTCTCCTCGCTAGTCGGGCTGATGCTGCAGATCGTCTGTCGGGTGCAGGCCAACGTGCATGCCGCCTACCGGGAGTCGAGCATTGCCGCCTCGGTGGTCGCGGTCTATGGCAAGCTGCAAGGCATCGAATTGTCGACCTCCTAAGGGCTGGTACGCCTGATCGCCGGCGATGCCGCGGAGATCATTGACGCACTCGGCGGCACCCGCGCCGAGCGCCTGCCTGGGTATCGCATCCTGTACCTTGACGGCAACTGCGTGGCCGCTAGCGAACGCCCGCTCAAGCCCTTGCGCGACAGCACCGCCGAGCCCCTAACGCTATCGACAAAGA
>NZ_JAYESN010000663.1:0-834 GCF_034860625.1 Lamprobacter sp. | reverse complement strand
CCGTAGCTCCTCGTACACCTCCCAGGTTCTACCCTCAAAGACCAGTGATCTCATCTAACTGCTCTTTGGTTGGGGTATATCCGTTACCGGCGTTATGAGTAACGCTGGAATCGGCGATCTGGTGCATAAGGCTGGTATTTTGGAGTACGTGCAGGGTTTCTTGGTCACGTTCCCAGTCCTCAGCACTCACCACCACAAAATCTGAGCCCGTACGGCGTGTTACGCGAAGCGGGGTGTGTTTGCTAACAACCTGTTCTATGAAGCTTTTTAGGCTATCTCTGAATTTGTTTACGGTTGTGGTTTCCATTGTTGGTCGCCTTGTGTTGTACGGTAACTCCGTACAGAGTACTGTAGAAAGGCCCTAATCGGGTCAGGGCGGGTATTGTTAACCCTCAAGCGGTTCACAAGAAGGGAGCACACGAGGACTTCAGGCATAGCCATGCGCCTTCATCCACTGATCACAGTTGCTCCCGACACGCAGCGCGTCATCGTCGGCCTCTCCGGCGGCGTCGATTCGGCGGTCGCGGCGCATCTCCTGTTGGAGCAGGGCTATCGGGTCGAGGCCCTGTTCATGAAGAACTGGGAGGAGGACGACGAGCCCGGTTATTGCGCGGCGGCCGAGGATCTAGCTGACGCCGAGGCGGTCGCCGAGCGGCTCGGCATCCGGCTGCATACGGTCAACTTCGCCACTGAGTATTGGGATCGGGTCTTCGAGCAGTTTCTGGCCGAGTATCGCGCGCTACGGACGCCGAACCCCGACGTGCTCTGCAACAAGGAGGTCAAGTTCAAGGCGTTTCTGGATCATGCGCTGACCCTCGGCGCCGACGCGATCGC
>NZ_JAYESN010000662.1:0-841 GCF_034860625.1 Lamprobacter sp. | reverse complement strand
GGTCGCCGCGAGCGCGGCGGCTTGGGTCTGAGCGTTCGGGCTGTCATCGGCGGGGGTGAGCGCAGCGGCCAACTCGCTGAGCAGCTCATCGAAGCCCATCTCGGCGCGGAGGCGCAGGCGGCGCGGCAGTTCTTCGGCCAGCCAGTGCGCGGCATGGGCGAGGAGGCAGGCCTCGAGCGAGGGGGGTGCGTTGGGGTTGTTGGCATCGGTGGCTTGTAGGCTCTGCTGCCAGGTAGCCAGGGCGTCGTAGACTGGGTGCTCGGGTTCTGTTTGAACCGGGGCGTTTTTCTTGAAGACGAACGCGCCCCGGGCGAACTTGGGCAGCTGAGTCGGCGCTTGCCCCCCCTCGGACCAGGCCGCAATCTCGTCTAGCACCTGCTCGAACCCTTCAGGCTTGGCGCTGCCATGGACTCGCCCATTGAGATTGGGCCGCAGCACACGGAGCTGATCCTCGATCCCCTCGCGCCCTTCACGCCAGAGCCCGCGCGCCGCCTCCTCGGCCGCGCGCTGCCCGATCCGCGTGGCCAGCGCCGTCTGCAGGCAGGCACCATCGAGCGGCTGACCCTGATAGCAGAGTTGGGCATCGCGGCGTTTCAGCCATTCGCTGAGCTTGTCTTGCAGCGCCTGCGGAGACGCGGCGACCTCGCGGATGCAGCGTGCCTCGGCGAGCGGGCGTCCGTAGCAGTGCTTGCGCCAGTAATCGCGCAGGGTCTCGGCGATCAGATCCTGCTGGTCCGTCACCAGGGTGCGCTCGAACAGCCCGCCGGTGGCAAAGGCATGCTCGAGCAACATGCGCTGACACCAGCCGTGGATGGTGGCGATCATCGCCTCATCCATCCAC
>NZ_JAYESN010000661.1:0-841 GCF_034860625.1 Lamprobacter sp. | reverse complement strand
AGTGGCCGCGAGCGCGGCGGCTTGGGCCTGGGCGCTCGGGTTGTCATCGGCGGGGGTGAGCGCAGCGGCCAGTTCACTGAGCAGTTCATCGAAGCCCATCTCGGCGCGGATGCGCAGGCGGCGCGGCAGCTCCTCGGCCAGCCAGTGCGCGGCATGGGCGAGGAGGCAGGCCTCGAGCGAGGGGGTTGCGTTGGGGTTGGCGGCATCGACGGCTTGTAGGCTCTGCTGCCAGGTGGCCAGGGCATCATAGACCAGGTGCTGGGGCTCGATCTTGACTGGGGCGTTTTGCTTAAAGACGAATGCGCCCCGAGCGAAATGCGGCAGCTGGGTTGGCGCCTGATCGCCCTGCGACCAGGCCCCGATCTTGCCGAGAACCTGCTCGAACCCTTCAGGCTTGGCGCTGCCGTGCTTCTGGCCGTTGAGATTGGGCCGCAGCTCGCGCAACTGTTCCTCAATCACAGTCCGCCCCTCACGCCACAGCCTGCGCGCTTCCTCCTCGGCCGCGCGCTGCCCGATCCGCGTGGCCAACGCCGTCTGCAGGCAGTCACCATCGAGCGGCTGACCCTGGTAGCAGAGTTGGGCATCGCGGCGTTTCAGCCATTCGCTGAGCTTGCCTTGCAGCGCCTCCGGAGAGGCGGCGACCTCGCGGATGCAGCGCGCCTCGGCGAGCGGGCGTCCATAGCAGTGCTTGCGCCAGTAATCGCGCAGGGTCTCGGCGATCAGGTCCTGCTGGTCCGTCACCAGGGTACGCTCGAACAGCCCGCCGGTGGCAAAGGCATGCTCGTGCAGCATGCGCTGACACCAGCCATGGATGGTGGCGATCATCGCCTCATCCATCCAT
>NZ_JAYESN010000660.1:0-842 GCF_034860625.1 Lamprobacter sp. | reverse complement strand
ATGCTGCCTCGGCCGGCTTGGTTTGCGTGTCGGTGCTCACGGGTGCGAGTGCGTTTGAATCCGTCTGCGCATCCATCCCTAAAACGGCATCACTGTCGGCAACGGCATCGGCACTGTCAGCCGTCTCATAGGCATTGACAGTGTCCTCAGCACGATCGTCCAGAGCTTGGCCTGACCCCTCCCGCGGCATCAACTCCGCCAAGGCGAGCAGTCCCGCCCCATGGCGCGCCATCGCCTCGGCATCGCCGACCAGACGCATCAACGCCCAGCCTTCCAGGAACAACCCGCCGGTGATCGCTCCGCTCGCCGGCAGCCGTGCCAGCCAGGCACGCAGCGAGCGCACCACCGGATCGATGCGATAATCGGCAAAGCTCAGTGCGTCGAGCTTGTCAGCGATCCGGCGGAAGGTGCCGAGTACGCGTTGTGATACTTCATCCTTGCCGAGGAACGACGCTTCCAGATGCCGGGCCATGCGCTCAACCTCCGAGAACAGGGTCTCACCCACGGCCTCGATGTCTTCAGCCAGGGTGTCCTCCGCCACCGCCAAGGAGGTCTCGATGCGCAACGCCTGCACCCGAAAGCGCAGCTGCGCACGCACCACCTCGACCGGATCGATGGCCTTGCGGATGGCCGGCTCCCAGCGGGGATAAGCCGCGCACCAAGCATCGATGTGGCGGTCATAATCGGCCAGAAATGCCTCGGCGGCATCTCGCGCCTCGCCGGTCAGCCGATTGGCTTCGGTCAGCACGGCTGCGGCATGGCTGTTCGGCACCAGATAGCCGCCCAGAAAGCGTGTGCCCACGGCCAGCAATTCGCGCTCGACCTGACGGCGTTTGCGGTGA
>NZ_JAYESN010000659.1:0-844 GCF_034860625.1 Lamprobacter sp. | reverse complement strand
ACTGAAGAACGGCGCAGGCACCACGACCAACAACAGCCTGAGCTACAGCGTTAGCGTGGCCGCCGGCACGGCCACGGTGACACTCTCGGGCGGCACGCTCGCCGCGGCCGACCTGCAAACACTGATCGACGGCATCAGCTACAGCAACAGCAGCCAGAACCCCAGCACGGCCAGTAATCGGGTGGTGACCATCACCTCGATCCAGGACAGCGGCGGCACCGCCAACGGCGGGGTCGATACCGCCGCGCCCAACATCGGCTCGACGGTGACGTTGGTGGCAGTGAATGATGCACCCGTGATCGCCAATCTGGACGCTGACAACCCGAGCTTTGTCGTCGGCGCCGATAGCCCGGTCAAACTGGATGCCGGCGATGCCGCCACTGTGACCGATGTCGATCACAGCAACTTTGGCAACAGCGGCTTCTTGCTGGTGTCCCAATCCAGCAGCGGCTCCATTGCCACCGGCGATCTCTCCTTCGACGGCACCACCGTCAAGGCCGGCGATGATGGCGTGGTGACGTCCGGCGAACGCGTCACGGTCAATGGCACCGATATCGGTGCGGTCACCACCATCGCCACCGCAGATGGCACCATTCGTGACCTGCTGAAGATCACCTTCGACAATGGCGCCGCTACCCCGGCCCTGGTCAGCACCCTGCTGCAGAACCTCTCCTACACCGAAACCCTTACCAACACTGCGATAGGTGATCGCCGCTTCGACATCAGCGTCTATGACGGTGAGGAGTCCTCATCGGTCGCGACCGTGACCCTGACCGGCGCCGCCGCCCCGACCATCACCAGCGCCACCTACGACTGGGCCAGCGGTCAACTGCGGGTGACCGGG
>NZ_JAYESN010000658.1:0-847 GCF_034860625.1 Lamprobacter sp. | reverse complement strand
GTCAAGGGTATGTGCGGACGTTCACTGAATCGAATGTCAACTTCTATCCGATTGTTGCCGTTGGCGACACCGCATCGGCTGAGCGCACTGTCGCGTCAGCACTCCGTCCTTGGTGTTTGCGTTCACCGAGCGGCCGCTTGACTGAGTGGACCACTGGTATCGCGACGGCGGATATGGCCGAGAAGATCATCAAGGCGGTCGCGTCGACCGGTTTGCAGTACCAGGTGCTGTGGACGCCATAGATGGAGCAGCGGGGGCACTCAAAAAGAACACACCATGGCCAGAACTTCCAAGGATAAGCCCGACACCAACGTTGCCAACCTCGGCTTCGAGGCCCCGCATCCCCGCCCGTGCCGGAGCGATGCCCGATGACCGACGCCATCGGCCGCAGCGTCCGGTTCTTCCTCGTCGATGGCAAATCGACCGGCCTGATCACCGCCGAGATCATGAACTGGACCGGCCATGTGCTGACCGGCCCGCGCACCGACCTGCCCAAGTTCCTCGCCCGTCCAGAAGTGGCCCGCACCGGCAACCCAACCAGCCGCGCGCTCTAGGCAAAGTCACAGGCACTCGGACACGGAGACCACCCCGGATGACCTTCAAAGAAGCGGACATCGAACGCAAGCTCCTCGACAAACTCGGCGAGCTCAAATACAGCGTCCGCCCCGACATCCACGACAAGGCCGCGCTCGAGGCCAACTTCCGCGCCAAATTCGAGGCGCTCAACCACTGTCAGCTCACCGACGCCGAGTTCGCCCGCCTGCGCGATGACATCATCACCGCCGATGTCTTCCAGGCCGCCAAGCGCCTGCGCGAATACGGCTATTTCCAGCGCGAGGACGGCACC
>NZ_JAYESN010000657.1:0-847 GCF_034860625.1 Lamprobacter sp. | reverse complement strand
GCTGACGGACGGCGCATCAGGCACCACGATCACCAACAGCCTGAGTTACAGCGTCAGCGTGGCAGCCGGCACGGCCACGGTGACACTCTCGGGCGGAACGCTAGCCGCGGCCGACCTGCAAACATTGATCGACGGCATCAGCTACAGCAACAGCAGCCAGAACCCCAGCACGGCCAGTAATCGGGTGGTGACCATCACCTCGATCCAGGACACCGGCGGCTCCGCCAACGGCGGGGGCGATACCGCCTCGCCCAACATCGGCTCGACGGTGACGCTGGAGGCAGTGAATGATGCACCCGTGATCGCCAATCTGGACGCCGACAACCCGAGCTTTGTCGTCGGTGCCAGCAGCCCGGTCAAGCTGGATGTGGGCGCTAACGCGACCCTGACCGATGTCGATCACAGCAGCTTTGGCAACAGCGGCTTCCTGCTGGTCACCCAATCCAGCAGTGGCTCCATCGCCACCGGCGATCTGTCCTTCGACGGCGCCACCGTCAAGGCCGGCGATGATGGCGTGGTGACGTCAGGCGAACGCGTCACGGTCAATGGCACCGATATCGGTGTGGTCACCACCATCGCTCCCGCGGACAACACGATCCATGACCTGCTCAAGATCACCTTCGACACCGGCGTCGCTACCCCGGCCCTGGTCAGCACCCTGCTGCAGAACCTCTCCTACACCGAAACCCCTACCAACACCGCGACAGGTGATCGCCGCTTCGACATCAGCGTCAATGACGGCGAGGAGTCCTCATCGGTCGCGATCGTGACCCTGACCGGCGCCGCCGCCCCGACCATCACCAGCGCCACCTACGACTGGGCCACGGGTCAACTGCGGGTGACCGGC
>NZ_JAYESN010000656.1:0-848 GCF_034860625.1 Lamprobacter sp. | reverse complement strand
GGCTGGCGCTAGCGCTTGCGTGCGCCTCCACACAAACGGTCACCACTCAGAACACCAGCACCTTGTCGGCCGCCAACGTGCGCTCAGCCAGTTCATCCATGGTGCTGCGGCGCGCGCCCTCGACCAGTTCATCGTCGGTGATACCGCGCGCGTCCATGCAGGTGCCGCAGAGCAGCATCTCACCCTTGCGAGCGACGCCCTTCACCATCAGCTCAAGATTGTAGTAGCCCTGCGGCACCTTCTGCCCGGCCTTGGCGCAGGAGACGGCATCGGCCATCAGAAAGACGCTGACGCTCTCGCCCTTATTTTGCAAGGCCTTCGCTAAGCGCAGCCCGTTGAAGCTGCGCTCGGTGCCGTAAGCGGGGTCGTTGAGGATGAACAGGGTAGTCATGGGTGTGGGCTCCGCAGTCGAGGTTGAAGCAGGCAGTATCCCATGAACAGAGACATCATTCAAATATTAAGTTGAATGATGGCTATCGGCTATCGGCTGTTAGCTGGTGAAGGCTGAGTGTCGAGGGATGGCGAGCGGCTTCTGATGCGCGTGGCGGTATACTGTAGCTCCCTGTCCTTGCCAGCCGCTCATCGTGACCCAGTCCCAGTCTGCATCGCCCAAACAACAGCTGTTCGAGCATCTCGCCGTGATCGCCCGCGCCTTGGGGCATTCGGCGCGGCTGGAGCTGCTCGACTACCTCGCCCAAGGCGAGCGCAGTGTCGAGGAACTGGTGCGGCTCAGCGGGCTATCGGTGGCCAACACCTCCAAGCATCTGCAGCAGCTCAAGGCCGCGGGGCTGGTCAATGCGCGGCGCGATGGCAAGTATGTGCGCTATTCGCTCGGCGATGAGCGGGCA
>NZ_JAYESN010000655.1:0-863 GCF_034860625.1 Lamprobacter sp. | reverse complement strand
GAGCGCAATCCCAGGTCCGGCAGCGACCACCAGGGGCTTTCGGTGATGATGTCATCTTCGGCGAGCTTGAAGCCGGCGGCACGCACCAGATCCAGGAAGCCGACCGCGTCCTGTTGGGCCTCGTGTGGATGCCGGAACAGCGTCCGCACCAGACTCGACTCGATAAAGCGGCGGCAGGATTCAGCCATCAGCAACAGCCCGCCTGGACGCAGCACGCGGTGCATCTCCGCAAGGGCTTCGCGCTGTGCGACCATGTGATGCAGCAGTTGATGGCACAGCACCAGGTCTACCGAGCCGTCGGCGAGGGGGATATCGGTGGCGCTCGCCGTAACCAGCGCCAGTTCGGTGGTGGGTGGAGGCTGAGTCGCAGCCTGTGCACGTCCCCGTGCGATGAGCTCGGCGTCGATGTCGATACCGGTGATGCGTCGGGGCCGGAAATGCTCATCGAGCAGCGCCGCCGCGGTGCCCTGACCGCAACCGATATCAAGGATGTGGGCGTTATCAGGCACACGGCGACCAGCCTTCGCGGCGAGCTCCGCCATGGCGTAGGCCAGCACATAGCGACGCCACACCTCAGTTCCTAAGAACCAGCGTCCGAAGCGGCTTTCGCGCATCCACTCTTGGCGAGGATTGGCTGCCGTTGTCGGAGCCTCTGCGATTATTCGGTGTTCCATTCCCATTGCTTGACCTCGACGAGGTCATTCGACTGAAACAAGAACCAAGTGACGACGAAACCGACCGTGAAGCCTCCACTCTGTTGCACGAGAGGGCTGTCTTCAAAAACGGCGCCGTTGACGTTGTCGTACACCGCATAGAAGCTGATCAGCTTCTTGCGGTCTCGGTGATAGATGCTCGTGCGAAAC
>NZ_JAYESN010000654.1:0-866 GCF_034860625.1 Lamprobacter sp. | reverse complement strand
ATTTCGCACGAGCGTCTATCACCGAGACCGCAAGAAGCTGATCAGCTTCTATGCGGTGTACGACAACGTCAACGGCGCCGTTTTTGAAGATAGCCCTCTCGTGCAACAGAGCGGAGGCTTCACGTTCGGTTTCGTCGTCACTTGGTTCTTGTTCCAGTCGAATGACCTCGTCGAGGTCAAACAATGGGAATGGAACACCGAATAACCGCAGTGGCTCCGACAGCCGCAGCCAATCTTCGCCAAGAAGAGTGGATGCGCGAGAGCCGCTTTGGGCGCTGGTTCCTAGGAACCGAGGTGTGGCGTCGCTATGTGCTGGCCGACGCTCTGGACAAGCTCGCCGCGAAGGCCGGCCACCGTGCGCCAGATGACGCCCACATCCTTGATATCGGCTGCGGCCAGGGCACCGCAGCGGCGCTGCTCGACGAGCATTTCCGGCCCCGACGCATCACCGGTATCGACATCGACGCCGAACTCATCGCACTGGGACGTGCACAGGCGGCGGCTCAGCCTCCACCCACCACTGAGTTGGTGTTGGTTACGGCGAGCGCCACTGATATCCCCCTCGCCGACGGCTCGATAGACCTGGTGCTGTGCCATCAACTGCTGCACCACATGGTCGCGCAGCGCGAAGCCCTCGCGGAGATGCATCGCGTGCTGCGTCCTGGCGGGCTGTTGCTGATGGCAGAGTCCTGCCGCCGCTTTATCGAGTCGAGTCTGGTGCGGACGCTGTTCCGGCATCCACAGGAGGCCCAACAGGACGCGGTCGGCTTTCTGGATCTGGTGCGTGCCGCCGGCTTCAAGCTCGCCGAAGATGACATCATCACCGAAAGCCCCTGGTGGTCGCTGCCGGACCTGGGGTTGCGCCG
>NZ_JAYESN010000653.1:0-870 GCF_034860625.1 Lamprobacter sp. | reverse complement strand
ATCGCTGTCCGGCTCCCAAGCCGCTCGGTTACAGTTTTAAAAGGAGGGTTTCTCATGTCCGAAGAATGGGCAGAAAGGCAAAGACATACAAACTATTTAGCAAGACGGTTAGCTAGCCACGTTTTTGCAGATAAAGGAGTCAATTCGCGACAGATCTATGGGTTGTCAAGACTCGGTTGGATCACTGGCGGTAGCAAAACTAATACCTATATTAATAACATAAAAATACCTGCTTTAGGTGATATTGTTGCCGGGTTAGGTTAGGTCTGAGAGCGGCCGGGACACTTGGCCGCCTTGTTTCCGTTTTCGATGGTTAGCGAATTTAAAGCCCGGTTTAAACGGGGTTTACTGTGAGGTGATCAATGATTCCAATACAAGAGATTGATGTCTACTCAAACAAGGGTATTAAGATTTCCGCGCATTTGGTTGTTCCAAGCGTAGGAAACAATTTATCTGCTGCGGAAGTGTTGGTTTATGATCCAGTCTGTAATATTTTGTACAGCGACTATCAAAAGCTTGGTCAATATGAAGACCCACAAACCGCATTCAAATCTATAATTGATTTCTCGAAAAAATATATTGAACAGTCAGGTGGAAGTGTTATTCGGATAAATAACCCGAATAATACAGAGTTTGTTGACGCGCAATTACAGCAAAAACTTGTTTCCGCTTTGATTCCAGGCTTGACTGTTGAGGTTAATGGCTAAAAGCTCGAAAGCTGATCCGCTAGACCTGTGAGTTGTTCGAGATCAAGATTCTCAAGGGCGTTGTCAGCAAAGACCATATCTACATTCTGGTGGCAGCGCCTCTCAACATGGCGCCGAGTGAGATCATGAGGTGGATCAAAGGGCGAGCCGGAAGCGGTCACGA
>NZ_JAYESN010000652.1:0-871 GCF_034860625.1 Lamprobacter sp. | reverse complement strand
CGCCTCGCTCGGCGGTGGCCCCTCGAACGACATCAGCTGGCCGGCACCGCTGCCGGTGCGCAATCGTCCCAGCTCGCCCTGCATTCGATCGATGAGTTGTCCGTAGAGATCGCGCAACTCAGCACCCAGGCGACGCTGGCCAAAATACCACTGGGTTGGCGACCAGGATTCGAAGCGGGTCAGGTTGAGGATGCCGACATCGACGGCGGCGAGGGTGACAAAGGCGGCTTCGTCTGGCGCCAGATTCTCGATCTGAACGCTAAGGTTGAGCGGCTCGCGCGGTCGGGTTTGTTGCGGTGCGTCGAGGTTCAGCGCCAAGCGGCGCTGTTGCGGATCGACGCCAGCCCAGTGCAGACCGATCGCACGTCGCGGCATCCGCCGCGCCTGCAGGTCCATGCCGCGATAGAGGATCGCGGTCACATAGGCACCCGGCCCCCAGTCCGCGGTCACTGGCACGGCGACGCTGGTGCCGGTCTCCGGCACCTCTGCCGGATGCATGCTGACCAGCCCGTCACCGCCGACCACCATCACCAACGCCAGCCCTGGAAAGCGCGGTTCGAGCCGCACCTGCGCCTGTTCGCCGATCCGGTACTCGGGCTTGTCGAGCGAGACCTTGAGGACGTCAGGGGTATCGAAGGCCTTGGGCGCGACGTACCAGCCGGCCTCGAAGCCGATGCTCGCTGGAACCAATGGGCTGTCTGCGCGCCCCTCACGACCTGCGTTAAGGCCACCGCGATTGCTGGGCTCGCTGCCATTGCCACTGCCACCAGCGCTGCGGTCGCTGCTCTTGCTGCCTGATTTGCCCGCATTGCCTGCGTTGCCCGCAGCACCCTCAATCCGCAGCTCATAGGCGCCCCAATCGACCGGCGCC
>NZ_JAYESN010000651.1:0-871 GCF_034860625.1 Lamprobacter sp. | reverse complement strand
GAACTGGTGAGCCAGCGTGTCGGCCAGCGGCAGACAGAGGCCTCCGCCCAGGTCGTCAAGGCGGCCGATGAGACGCTCGGAACGGTGATCGATCTGTTTGTTTGAGCGGGGTTGAGCGGCCGTTGTCGACACGGCGGATGACACTGAACGTCAAACCTTCTCATATGGCCGTTCTGGCGCTCTTCCCGCTGCTGCTCGCGGGTTGCACCCACCGCTCGCTACGTCAGCGACTGGGGTGAGCGGCCAACCAGCGGCTAATCCAACTTGATGCAGTAATTCCCGCTGGTACGGTAACCCACTGGACAAGACTCCAGCTTGATGACGACCTCCTTGTCGGTGTTGTCCAGCGGAATGCAGTAGTGGCCACTGGTGCGATAACCGACTGGGCAATTGCCCACCTTCGGGATCGGCTGTTGATCCTTATCCTCCGCCGTTGCGGCGAGCGGTGCGTTCAGCAGCACGAGTGCAAGGCTCGTGCGGCCCAGCATTTGATGGCTCAAATGCCAACGCTGGTTTGTCGTTGCTGTCATGAGGGTGTTCTCCTGTGATGGGCGACGCTCCAGCGTCGCGATGACTGCATCGTGATCGGTGTGCTGCCAGGCTGGCAACCTTGCCGCTGTCCACCCTGGCCTGGGAATCGGTACCCTGCAGCCCTGCGTACCGCTTGTTTCAGGGTCGAATCATGTCTGCTGCTGCCTGTTCCGCCGCCACCCAACCGGCACCGACCGCCCCCGCCTTCCCAACGCTGCGCCTTGAGCGCCTCTGTTTCCACTTCCAAGCCCAGGAGCCGATCCGCCTGCCGACCTATAGCGGCTCGGCCTGGCGCGGATTGCTCGGACACAGCCTGCGGCGCAGCGTCTGCGTCACCCGC
>NZ_JAYESN010000650.1:0-872 GCF_034860625.1 Lamprobacter sp. | reverse complement strand
TCCTATACCGACTGGCGCGGCCAATGGTGGCTGCTCACCGCGGTTGGGCTGCTGCTACTGATCCCGGCCTGGCGTTGGCTGCCGCGGCCAAATCAGGGCATGCCGCTTCAAGCCGGCGCTGGTGCGGACGAGGGCGAGCCCGGCCCGCTCTGGCTCTGGCTGCTGCAAGCCGCCTATCTCTGCGCCGGCTTCGGTTATGCGATCAATGCCACCTTCACCGTGCTGATCACCGAGCAGCAGCCGGCCCTGAGCGGGCAGGGTGGGCTGATGTGGCTGCTGGTCGGGCTGGCAGCGGCACCGGCGCCGATCCTCTGGGATCGGATCGCCCGCCGCCTGGGCTATCTCCGCACGCTACAGGTCGCCTATCTGCTGCAGATCATCGGTATTCTGCTGCCAGTGCTGAGCGGTTCTTTGATCGCGGCGGTGGCCAGCTCGCTGCTGTTCGGGCTCACCTTCATCGGCATTGTCTCCTTGGTACTGACGATGGTCGGGGTGCGCTACCCGGCGCATCCGGCTCAGGTCATGGCGCGGCTCACGGTCGGCTATGGCGTCGCGCAGATCATCGCGCCGGTGGTCGCCGGCGAGCTGGCCGAGCTGACCGGCACCTTCGATGGCTCACTGATCTGGGTCAGTGCGATGATGGGACTCGGCTTGTTGTGCCTGGTGGCGATGGGGATGATTGCGGCTCGGGCCCCGTCGGGGCGCGGGTAATCATCCGACGGCCAAACCGTCTCTGATTCGTCTACATATCATGCGTGAGAGGCTATGGCCGCATGAAATCGACACACGACTTGTTAGGTCAAGGGCTTGTTTGAATGAGACTCAAGGACAAGGAGATTGCCGCGATTCGCGCTACCGTGGAAGACCACTTT
>NZ_JAYESN010000649.1:0-872 GCF_034860625.1 Lamprobacter sp. | reverse complement strand
GGCTGCCCGAGAGCCATCTAGCGCGCTCTGTCGTCGAGGTGGTGGAAGCGCTCGATCTGAGCCCCCTGATCCAAGCGTACGCCGGGCGCGGGAGCTTGCCCTATCACCCGGCGATGATGCGCTCGCTGTTGATCTATGGTTATGCCACGGGCTGTTACTCCAGCCGCAAGATCGAGTTGGCCACCTTTGATTCGGTGGCCTTTCGCTTCATTGCCTGCAATCAGCACCCTGACCACGACACCCTAGCGACCTTTCGGAAGCGATTTCGGGTGGAATTCGAGGCGGTGTTCGTGCAAGTGCTGGAGGTCGCGCAGACGGCGGTGGCGCGGGCCTTTCGTCAGCATCGCGGCAAGGCGGTCAGTCTGGTGGCGGCCGGCTTTCCGGTCGCGGAGGCCATCGCGCCTATCCTAGTGGTTGCCCTCGCAGCAGCGCTTGGCTGGCGCACGACCTGGTGGCTGATCGCGGGGCTGCTGATCCTGCTGGCCGGGGTCTTGCTCGCGTTGCTTGGGCGTCACGTCCCGGGGCGTCCCAGCCTCGAGGCCGGATCAGCCGATGAGCCCGCGCCCTGGACGCGGGCGCAGGTGCTGCGTGATCGACGCTTTTATCTAATCCTGCCGGCGCTGATGGGCGCGCCGTTCATCGCCACCGCCGTGTTCTTTCATCAGGTACCGCTGGCCGAGTCCAAGGGCTGGACCCTGGCCTGGCTGGCGGCGAGCTTTCCCGCCTTTGCGGCGGCGCACCTGTTATCGCTGTCGTTCAGCGGCCCCTTGATCGATGGTTTCGGCGCACGCCGGCTGCTGCCCTGGCATCTGACGTCCTTGTCCTGGCCCTACTGGCGCTTGCCTTCGCCGATGGGCCTTGGTTGGCGCCCT
>NZ_JAYESN010000648.1:0-876 GCF_034860625.1 Lamprobacter sp. | reverse complement strand
AGCTGGCGCTAGCGCTTGCGTGCGCCTCCACACAAACGGCCACCACTCAGAACACCAGCACCTTGTCGGCGGCGAGCGTGCGCTCAGCCAGTTCATCCAGGGTGCTGCGGCGCGCGCCCTCGACCAGTTCCTCATCGGTGATACCGCGTGCGTCCATGCAGGTGCCGCAGAGCAACATCTCGCCTTTGCGGGCAACGCCTTTCACCATCAACTCAAGATTGTAGTAGCCCTGCGGCACCGTCTGCCCGGCCTTGGCGCAGGTGACCGCATCGGCCATCAGAAAGACGCTGACGGTCTCGCCCTTGTTTTGCAAGGCCTTCGCTAATCGCAGTCCATTGAAGCTGCGCTCGGTGCCGTAAGCGGGGTCGTTGAGGATGAACAGGGTGGTCATGGGTGTGGGCTCCGCAGTCGAGATTGAAGTCGGCAGTATCCCATGAACAGAGACATCATTCAAATATTAAGTTGAATGTTGGCTATCGGCTATCGGCTATCGGCTATCGGCTATCGGCTATCGGCTGTTAGCTGGTGAAGGCTGAGTGTCGAGGGATGGCGAGCGGGTTCTGATGCGCGTGGCGTTATACTGTGGCGTCCTGTCCTTGCCAGCCGCTCATCGTGACCCAGTCCCAGTCTGCATCGCCTAAACAACAGCTGTTCGAGCATCTCGCCGTGATCGCCCGCGCCTTGGGGCATTCGGCGCGGCTGGAGCTGCTCGACTATCTGGCTCAGGGCGAGCGCAGTGTCGAGGAACTGGTGCGGCTCAGCGGGCTGTCGGTGGCCAACACCTCCAAGCATCTGCAGCAGCTCAAGGCCGCGGGGCTGGTCAATGCCCGGCGCGATGGCAAGTATGTGCGCTATTCGCTCGGCGATGAGCGGGCG
>NZ_JAYESN010000647.1:0-880 GCF_034860625.1 Lamprobacter sp. | reverse complement strand
CGATCACCTCGCGGCCGGCTGGCGGTTGGCTGCAGAGGCGACGGGGTCAGCGGCGCAAGACAGGTCCACAGCCGTCGCGCCTGATAGTGAACCGCTGCAACACCAGGTCGATCCACAGCCGACGCCCGACACCTCGGGCAAGGCGCTACTCGCGGCCTTGACCTGCAGCCATCCGCTGCAGCCCTTTAGCCGGCGCTACTTCGAGCCAGGCCGCGACCTGCGGCTGTTCACCTATGCCCACGAGTGGCGCGCGCTCTATCCGGCCTCGACGCCCGCCGAGGGTGCCGCCTCACCCGCGTCGCTGGTCCCGGAGCGCCCGCCGCGACTCTCCAAGCCGAGCTTCGATGGCCCGATCAGCCTGCAGACGCTGGGCCGGTTCCTGCGCCATCCGCTCCGGACCTTCTACAGCCAACGCCTGGCCCTGCACCTGGAGGTTGCCGCCGAGACTAACGCCAACGACGAGCCATTCGACTTCGACGGGCTGCAGCGCTGGGGACTGCGCGCGGCCATCCTGCAGCAGGTCGAACGACAACTCGTGGCTCGGCCCGCGATCGCCAGCGAGACCTGTCTGCAGCAGGCGGTGGATCGGCTCGCCCGCGCCGGCGAATTGCCGCTGGCCCCCTTCGATGTCGACTGGCGCGAGGACTTGCAAGCGCAGTTCGTGGCGGCGCTGCAGCGTTATCGCAATCTGCTGGCCGAGTATCCGAACGCCATCCCGATCCGCGCCCTGAGCCTCAGCGCCGACAGCCTGCTGCTCGAGGACAGCCTAAGCGGGCTGCGCGCCAACGATCAGGGCGAGCGCCTGCAACTGCACTTGCAGCCAAGCGAGCTGATCAAGAAGGACAAGCTCAGCTGGTATCACCTGGTTTCGCACTGGCCT
>NZ_JAYESN010000646.1:0-883 GCF_034860625.1 Lamprobacter sp. | reverse complement strand
TGGCCAGGCGATCATCTCCGCCGCCTCTTGCACCACCAACTGTCTGGCACCGGTCTCCAAGGTGCTGAACGACAACTGGGGCATCAAGCGTGGCCTGATGACCACCGTGCACGCCGCCACCGCCACCCAGAAGACCGTTGATGGCCCGTCGCAGAAAGACTGGCGCGGCGGTCGTGGCATCCTCGAGAATATCATCCCGTCCTCGACCGGTGCCGCCAAGGCCGTCGGCAAGGTGCTGCCCGAGCTCAATGGCAAGCTGACCGGCATGGCCTTCCGCGTGCCGACCTCGGACGTCTCGGTGGTCGACCTGACCTGCGAGCTGAACAAGGATGCGAGCTACGAGGAGATCTGTGCGGCCATGAAGGCGGCCTCAGAGTCCGGCGATCTGGCCGGTGTGCTGGCCTACACCGAAGACAAGGTCGTCTCGACCGACTTCCGCGGCAAGGGCACGCCGTCGATCTTCGATGCCGGTGCCGGCATCATGCTCGATAGCACCTTCGTTAAGGTCGTCGCCTGGTACGACAACGAGTACGGCTACACCTGCAACTTCCTGCGTCTGGCGCAGCATGTTGCTGGCTGAGTGAGCTGAAATCGCTGTTCGGTGGGTTGGGCGGGTTTATACCGTCCAGCCCACCGATCGCAAGCCATGATTCGGCGCAGAGCGACGCGCAACCTGAGTCCGCGTGCTCGGGTAAACGACAAGCCGGTAGAAGACTGCAGCCAAAGAAGCGTCCGTCCGGGCTAGACGCAGCTGTCCGAGCTGCACAGCAAGAACGATGCGGAAAGCCAGGCCGGTTTTCCCGATCGCTCAAGGCTTTTTAACACCATCTCGATGAGGCTTTCTGCTATGTCCTTCACCAAACTCACCGATCTTGATCTGGCC
>NZ_JAYESN010000645.1:0-888 GCF_034860625.1 Lamprobacter sp. | reverse complement strand
GAGTCGCCGTGGTAGATGTCGAACTCGGTGTCCTTTAACCCGTGCAGCAGCAGGTTCATGCGCGCGAGGTTGTAGGTGGTGATGTTCTTTTCCTGGCCGTAGATCATGCCGATGCCGTTCGGCCCCATCTGGTGGCGCACGTTTAAGAGCAGCGAGGCGGAGCCGCAGGTCATGTCCATCACGCAGCTCAGGCGCGGCTTCTTGCCGGTGGCCGGTTCCTGGCTGTCGAGGGTGACGATGCGCGAGAGGATGCTCGAGGCGGTCTGCGGGGTGTAGAACTCGCCGGCCTTCTTGCCGGAGCCGGCGGCGAACTGGCCGATGAGGTATTCGTAGGCGTCGCCGAGGATGTCGCGCGCAGTGGAGAACTGGGCGATGCCCTCGGCAATCTTGGTGAGAATGGTGCAGAGCTTTCTGTTGCGCTCGGTGGGGTTGCGGCCGAGCTTCTCGGAGTTGAGGTTGATCTCGGAGAACAGGCCCTGGAAGCGGCTCTCGAAGGATTCGTTCTCGATGTACTGAAAGCCGCGCTCGAGCGTCTGTAGCAGTTCCGGGTCTTGGGTGCGGGCGCGCTCGGAGAGGCTGCGCCAGAGATACTCGGGATGGATGACGTAGTGGACCTTGCGGCGCATCTGCTTCTCGAACGCGGGCACATCGGCGGCGTTGTCGGCGTACCAGACCGAGAGCGGCGGACGACGGTCGGCGGCAGGCAGGTGCGGGTAGTCGGGGCCGAGTTCCTTTTCCGCGGCGGCCTGGTAGTTGTCGGAGAGGTAGCGCAGGAACAGGAACGAGAGCATGTAGTCGCGGAAGTCGTCCGCGTTCATGGCACCGCGCAGGTCGTCGGCGATAGCCCAGAGGGTCTTGCCGAGTTGGCTGAGTTGTTCTTGGGTCATG
>NZ_JAYESN010000644.1:0-889 GCF_034860625.1 Lamprobacter sp. | reverse complement strand
GCATCACGGTAAACAGGAAGCCGTAGATGTGATGCGCCGGCACGGCGGTCAAGACGCGGCGCCGATCGCCGAGCTGTCCGGCAAACCAGTGGATCTCTTGCTCAAGTCGGTGCATCGGATGCGCGCAGAGCTTGGGCTGACCGGTTGAGCCGGAGGTCTGAAAGCTCAGCGACTCATCCCAGCGCGCGCGGCTGTCGAGGATGATCTGCGCCCAAGCGCCGAGCTGCCGCTGCTGCAGCAGCTGGTTGTCGAGCCCGCTCCGTTGCAGATGGAACTGCACCGCGATGAGGGTCGCGATATCCAGAAATTCCAGCGAGTCCAGTCCCAGGCTGTCCAGCTCGAACGCAGCATCAAGTCTAATGTCGATAGCGCGTCGCCACCAAGGACGATGAGGCGTTTGTTTCAGGGTAGGCGCATCATCAGATACAGATCCACGCATCTCAGGCGCTAAATCGGACGCTGCGCTCGGTCTTAGCCCAAGCTGCCCCGGGCGCAATCGGTTCAGCTCCGCCCAGAGCAGATCATCCAGCACGCGCATCAGGGTATCGCGGTTCCACCAAGGGCGGCTGGCGACCGGCAGCGGACGCTGCTGCGGCGGGGCTGATGCAACCGGTGAAGGATGGGGCGGGATCAATGGGGTCTCACTTAGGCCTTAAAACAATCCGCAGCCAGCGCCGGCGGTACCGGCTTGGACCACAGATACCCCTGCCCCCAATCGCAGCCGAGGGCTTGGAGAATCTCCAGCTGTGCTTGCGTCTCGATGCCTTCGGCGACCAGGGTCTTGCCGATCGAATGTGTCATGGCGATCATGCCGGCGACCAGATTGCGGTCGTGCGGTTGCTCGATGCCCTTAATGAAGGCGCGATCGATCTTCAGCTCGCTGATCGGT
>NZ_JAYESN010000643.1:0-889 GCF_034860625.1 Lamprobacter sp. | reverse complement strand
GCCGATCAGCGAGCTAAAGATCGATCGCGCCTTTATCAAGGGCATCGAGCAGCCGCATGACCGCAGTCTGGTCGCCGGCATGATCGCCATGGCCCACTCGATCGGCAAGACTGTGGTCGCCGAAGGCATCGAGACCCAAGCGCAGCTGGAGATTCTGCAAGCTCTCGGCTGTGATTGGGGGCAGGGTTATTTGTGGTCCAAGCCGGTGCCGCCGGCGTTGGCTCCGGATTGTTTTACGGCCTGAGTGAGACCCCATTGATCCCGCCCCATCCGTCACCGGTTGCATCAGCACCGCCGCAGCAGCGTCCGCTGCCGGTCGCCAGCCGCCCTTGGTGGAACCGCGATACCCTGATGCGCGTGCTGGATGATCTGCTGTGGGCGGAGCTGAACCGATTGCGCCCGGGGCAGCTTGGGCTAAGACCGAGCGCAGCGTCCGATTTAGCGCCTGAAATGCGTGGATCTGTATCTGATGATGCGCCTACCCTGAAACAAACGCCTCCTCGTCCGGGGTGGCGACGCGCTATCGACGTTAGACTTGATGCTGCGTTCGAGCTGGACAGCCTGGGGCTCGACTCGCTGGAATTTCTGGATATCGCGACCCTCATCGCGGTGCAGTTCCATCTGCAACGCACCGGGCTCGACAACCAGCTGCTGCAGCAGCGGCAACTCGGCGCTTGGGCGCGGATCATCCTCGACAGCCGCGCACGCTGGGATGAGGCGCTGAGCTTTCAGACCTCCGGCTCAACCGGTCAGCCCAAGCTCTGCGCGCATCCGATGCACCGACTTGAGCAAGAGATCCGCTGGTTTGCCGGGCAGCTCGGCGATCGGCGCCGCGTTTTGACCGCCGTGCCGGCGCATCACATCTACGGCTTCCTGTTTACCGTGATGT
>NZ_JAYESN010000642.1:0-894 GCF_034860625.1 Lamprobacter sp. | reverse complement strand
GGCCTTGTAGCGGAGCATCGGGCCGATCTCGAGTAATGGGTCGAGGTCGTCCATCCCCTTGCGGGCATCGTTGTCGCCGCTGACCGGCACGCTACCGTAGACGCTGAAGTCGAGGCGGAAGCGGTCCGATTCGCCTAGGATGCCTTTGATGCCCTCTTCATCGGCTTGCAGATGCCGGCCCCGGTAAATAGGCATGATGAACGGATAGGGGTAGGTTCCAGACTGACCAGCTCCGCGGTAGTCCGGAATGCGCAGCGCGCCGCCGCCGATGCCGATCTCCCAGGCCGGTAGCTTCTCAGCGAGCGCCGGGGGCAGGATGAGGGTTAGCGTCGATAGTAGGACTGCGATACGCGTTATTCTGATCATCCCTCGGAACCCTGGTCTCCTGCTACGTCCTTTGTCGAACGGTGTTGCGGATGACAGCGCCTGATCGGAGGCAGCCCACTGACTGAGCCAGCCACAGACTCGAAGGCCTGATTGTCAAGCGCCAATCATCCGACCAGACGCATCGCGCCGCCACAATGGTATCCAGGTTTCTCGCAGCGGGCAACAACTGCCGACGATCGTTGATGGCTGTGCGGCGTTGAGCCAAAAATCGCTCGGGTAGGCGTTGTGGGCATCATCTAATGTTCTTTGAGATTTGCTACCGGTCAATGGAGATTGATGATGGCTAAATTGAAGGTAACGTCGACGGGTGCCATGTCCTATCGGCTGTTGGTTCTGGTCGGGGCGGCGTTGATACTGGGCGGTTGCGCGATCGGCAATACGTACGAATATCGGCTGCCGAGAATGCCCTTGCCAGTCGAGGGCAACAGTAGCATTGGCTTAGCGGTGACCGACCTGCGACCATACATCCTAAGCGGCGACAAGGAGCCCGACTTCGTGGGGCTGCAG
>NZ_JAYESN010000641.1:0-895 GCF_034860625.1 Lamprobacter sp. | reverse complement strand
CTTGCCGTTTTCGATCACGATCCAATGGCCGAGCGCCCCGCGCGGGGCCTCCATGCGGCCCACGCCTTGCGCCTTTTTCGGCCAGGTGGCGGGGTCCCAGAGCGCCTCGTTGAAGGTTTTGACATCGCCGGCCTTGATGTTGGCGACCAGGTTGTCGTACCAGCCTTGCAGCTCGTCGACGATAATCGCCGTCTCCAGCGTGCGTGCGGCGGTGCGGCCCATGGTCGAGTAGAGCGCCTCGATGGGCAGGTCGAGCTGCGTGAGCGTGCTGTCGACCAAAGCCTTAGCCTTTTCGTTGCCGGTGGTGTAGAGCATCAGTATCCGTGCTAGCGGCCCGACCTCCATCGGCTTGCCCTTCCAGCGCGGGGTCTTGAGCCAGGAGTACTGGTTCTCGACGTCGAGCTGCTGATAGGGTGGCTTGGGGCCGGTATAAGCGAACTTGGTCTCACCCTGATACGGATGCAGCCCAGCCTCCTTGCCCGCCTTGTAGTCATACCAGGCATGGGCGACGAACTCCTGGATCTCGGCCTCGGCATCGAGGTCGACCGGCTCGATGTGGCTGAGGTCGCGGTTCATGATGACGCCGGTGGGGATCAGATAGGACTCCGGATCACCATAGCCCTTGGCCGGGAAGTCCCCATAGGTCATGAAGTTGCCGATGCCCTCGCCCTGCTGGAACCAGTCTTTGTAGAAACCGGCGATGGCGATGGTGTCCGGCACATAGACCTGATGCACGAAGTCGTGCATCTGCTGGATGATGTTGCGCACCCGTTCCAGCCCCACCACGTCGAGCGCGGTGCCGGCCTGCTTGCCGGATTCCAAGCTGATGGCGCAGGGCATGCCACCGACACAGAGGTTCGGATGCGGGTTCTTGCCGCCGAAGATGGCATGCAAT
>NZ_JAYESN010000640.1:0-895 GCF_034860625.1 Lamprobacter sp. | reverse complement strand
GCTGCATGCGATCTTCGGCGGCAAGAATCCGCATCCGAACCTCTGCGTCGGCGGCATGCCCTGTGCCATCAGCCTGGAATCCGGCAAGCAGGCCGGCACCGCGCTCGACGTGGTCGGCCTGGAACGAGTGCGCAACCTCATCCAGCTGATGCACGACTTCGTGCATCAGGTCTATGTGCCGGACACCCTCGCCATCGCCAGTTTCTACAAGGACTGGTTCCAGCAAGGCGAAGGCATCGGCAACTTCATGACCTATGGCGACTTCCCGGCCAAGGGCTATGGCGACCCGGACTCCTATCTGGTCCCTGCCGGCGTCATCATGAACCGCGATCTCAGCCACATCGAGCCGGTCGACCTCGACGCCGAGGCCGAGATCCAGGAGTTCGTCGCCCATGCCTGGTACGACTACAAGGCCGGCAAGGAGGCTGGACTGCATCCGTATCAGGGTGAGACCAAGTTCGCTTATACCGGCCCTAAGCCGCCCTATCAGCAGCTCGACGTCGAGAACCAGTACTCCTGGCTCAAGACCCCGCGCTGGAAGGGCAAGCCGATGGAGGTCGGGCCGCTGGCGCGGATGCTGATGCTCTACACCACCGGCAACGAAAAGGCTAAGGCCTTGGTCGACAGCACGCTCACCCAACTCGAGCTGCCCATCGACGCGCTCTACTCGACCATGGGCCGCACCGCCGCGCGCACGCTCGAGACGGCGATCATCGTCGATGAGCTGCAAGGCTGGTACGACACCCTGGTCGCCAACATCAAGTCCGGCGACGTCAAGACCTTCAACGAGACCCTCTGGGACCCGGAAACCTGGCCGCAGAAGGCGCAGGGTGTCGGCCGCATGGAGGCCCCGCGCGGGGCGCTCGGACATTGGATCGTGATCGAGAACGGCAAA
>NZ_JAYESN010000639.1:0-899 GCF_034860625.1 Lamprobacter sp. | reverse complement strand
GGTATCACCGGGGCGGTCATGTCGGCTCAAGCGGCGGATGCTAGCGGAGATTGGGTGCCTCGACGGAGCTTCGGGGAGCGCTGTCCTGTTAACAAGCGCCCTCCCACCAGAGCGAGCAGTCCTGCTCCCAGCAGGAAGAGGGAGGCTGGTGCGGGGACATTCGTTGGTGGGGGCGCGCTGGGTTGAGGGGAGCGAGCCCCAGTGGTAAGTGAATTGTCGCTTGCCACGAATCCTTGAGGTTCGAACCATGCCCTTGCCTGGCCACTCAGGAGAGATATTTTTAAATCTCCTGCATTGAAGGAAAACAAACTTTGTGGGGTATTAACAATACCTAAGGTACCCTCTTTTAACCAACTGCCTCCACCAAGCTGTTGGACCTGATTCTTTACGGAGAATTCCACGTTCTGAGTAATTGTTTGACTGTTATCCAAATCAGTAATAGAAATCGGCAAAATAATCGATTGAAAGTTTACAAATGTTTGATCCGCCGGAGCGACAAACACTAATGCAGGATCACTTCCTGTTCCACTGGCATAACCAGCATTCCCTATCACGTCGCTACCATCTAAATCAAAAGAAAAATACGACTCAAAAGGGTTAACAGTGACATAGTCGACCGTCACCGTCGTGGTTGATTCGAGGTAAAAGTTGATCAGCGTGGCTTGCGCCCCCCCCCCCGAAAATGAGCGCCATGGCGGCGGCGGTGGATGTTGCCAAACGACGTACTGCCTTCGAGTTCATAGGGAATCTCCTTTGCACATATGAATGTTGGAACTGAACGCGAACTTCAGAGAAAAAGAGGAAACCTTGGTTCCTGTCAGCCGACAGCTTCCCTGGTCGCACGGTGGCTCAAGCAAAAACCGAGCCACTTTTATTTATGTCTTAAAAATAGCACTTAT
>NZ_JAYESN010000638.1:0-900 GCF_034860625.1 Lamprobacter sp. | reverse complement strand
GCGCGCGGGCGCGCCGGCTTTGTGATGTCCTCCCAGGCGTCCAGTGCGGGTGGCGGCGAGGCTGCACTCAGGCAGAAGCTGGTGGAGACCGGCGACGTCGATCTAATGATTGCCATCCGCTCCAACTTCTTCTACACCCGCACCGTCCCCTGCGAGCTGTGGTTCCTGAACCGCGCCAAGCCGGAGGCCCATCGGGACAAGGTGCTGATGCTCGATGCGCGCAACATCTACCGCAAGGTCACGCGCAAGATCTACGACTTCAGCCCAGAGCAGCAGCAGAACCTGCTCGCCATCGTCTGGCTCTATCGCGGCGAGAACGAACGCTTCCTGGATCTGATCTCCGACTATCTGGCCCAAGTGCTGGAAGCGGCCGAGGCCTGCTGCGAGCAGGAGACCGAGGACGAGCTGCTCCCCGGCACGGTGCCCGGCTATCTGGACGCCGTCGCCGAGCTGGTCGAGTCGCTGCGGCCTTTCCTGGACACGCTGGCCTTGGACGGTCCCCACGCGGACACCCTGGCCGAGCTTGACAAGGCGATGGACACCTTCGCCGACGACCTGGAAGACTTCGAAGACAGCGTCGCCGACGCAACCGCCAAAGCGGGCCGGCTCCCCGACCCCAGCGACGGCCTGAGCACGCTGACCGAGCAGCTCGCCCCCCTGGCCGAGACCAGCCGCAACCTGGTCAAACAGAGCGACCTCCTCTACAAGCTCGCCACCCGCCTGATCGAGACCTGCGAGAAGGCGTGCAACGCCAAGGACAGCAACGTCTGGAACAGCCGCGACATCACCCGCGCCCGCAAGGCCGCCGACGCCGCCCGCCAGGAGGCCGTCGAACAGCTCAAGCAGGTGCGCTACTTCTGGCGTCAGGCCCACTGGCTCGTCGAGCGGTTCCCGGAAGCC
>NZ_JAYESN010000637.1:0-900 GCF_034860625.1 Lamprobacter sp. | reverse complement strand
AAGCGCGGGCGCGCCGGCTTCGTCATGTCCTCCCAGGCGTCCAGCGCCGGTGGCGGCGAGGCGGCCCTCAGGCAGAAGCTGGTGGAGACCGGCGACGTCGACCTGATGATCGCCATCCGCTCCAACTTCTTCTACACCCGCACCGTGCCCTGTGAGCTGTGGTTCCTGAACCGCGCCAAGCCAGCAGAATACCGCGATAAGGTACTGATGCTCGATGCGCGCAACATCTACCGCAAGGTCACGCGCAAGATCTACGACTTCAGCCCCGAACAGCAGCAAAACCTGCTCGCCATCGTCTGGCTCTATCGCGGCGAGACCGAACGCTTCTTGGAACTGGTCTCCGACTACCTGGCCCAAGTGCTGGAAGCGGCCGAGGCCTGCTGCGAGCAGGAGACCGAGGACGAGCTGCTCCCCGGCCCGCTGCCCGGCTATCTGGACGCCGTCGCCGAGCTGGTCGAGTTGCTGCGGCCTTTCCTGGACAGGCTGGACTTGGACGGTCCCCACGCGGACACCCTGGCCGAGCTTGACCAGGCGATGGATACCTTCGCCGACGACGTGGAAGACTTCGAAGACAGCGTCGCCGACGCAACCGCCAAAGCGGGCCGGCTCCCCGAGCCCAGCGACGGCCTGAGCACGCTGACCGAACAGCTCGCCCCGCTGGCCGAGACCAGCCGCGACTTGGTCAAACAGAGTGACCTCCTCTACAAGCTCGCCACCCGCCTGATCGACACCTGCGAGAAGGACGGCAACGCCAAGGACAGCGACGTCTGGAACAGCCGCGACATCACCCGCGCCCGCAAGGCCGCCGACGCCGCCCGCCAAGAGGCCGTCGAACAGCTCAAGCAGGTGCGCTACTTCTGGCGCCAGGCCCACTGGCTGGTCGAGCGCTTCCCCGATGCA
>NZ_JAYESN010000636.1:0-901 GCF_034860625.1 Lamprobacter sp. | reverse complement strand
CTCCAGAGGACGGGTTAGGAATAATCACGCTATACTGACGCAAGCAGGCTAACGCCAAGCGCGACAGCGTTTCGCGCGCTACCGTTCCGGCCCGAGGAGACAGGACGAGGATAGGAACACTGCAGGATGGCCAGAACCACGCAGAAGACTGCCGATTCCAACAGCGCCCGCCAAGGCATCGGCGCGAAGCAGGCCCACTCGCAACGGAGCCAGGCCCGATGACCGACGCCATCGGCCGCAGCGTTCGCCTCTTTCTGGTCGACGGCAAATCGACCGGCCTGATCACCGCCGAGATCATGAACTGGACCGGCCATGTGCTCACCGGCCCACGCACCGAGCTGCCCAAGTTCCTCGCCCGTCCCGAGGTCGCCCGCACCGGCGTCTACCTGCTGCACGGTCGCGATCCTGACGACCCCGACCGGACGATGCTCTACATCGGCGAGAGCGATCAAGTCGGCACTCGACTCAAGCAGCACAACCAGGAAGACAAGAAGACCTACTGGGAGCGCACCTGCGTCATCACCAGGCCGAGCAAACGGCCACATCGCCGCCTATCCCCAGCGCCTAACCAACACCGCACCGGCAACCCAACCAGCTTCGCGCTCCAGTCAAAGTCACAGGCACTCGGACACGGAGACACCCCCGGATGACCTTCAAAGAAGCGGACATCGAACACAAGCTCCTCGCCAAACTCGAAGCACTCAAATATAGCGTCCGCCCCGACATCCGCGACAAGGCCACGCTCGAGGCCAACTTCCGCGCCAAATTCGAGGCGCTGAACCACTGTCAGCTCACCGACGCCGAATTCGCCCGTCTGCGCGATGACATCATCAGCGCCGATGTCTTCCAGGCCGCCAAGCGCCTGCGCGAATACGGCTATTTCCAGCGCGAGGACGGCACT
>NZ_JAYESN010000635.1:0-904 GCF_034860625.1 Lamprobacter sp. | reverse complement strand
GTCCGAGAACTACGCCAGTCCGCGCGTGATGGAGGCGCAGGGCTCAGTGATGACCAACAAGTATGCCGAAGGCTATCCGGCCAAGCGCTACTATGGCGGCTGTGAGTTCGTCGATGTCGCCGAGCGGCTCGCGATCGAGCGTGCCAAGGCGCTGTTCGGCGCCGACTATGCCAATGTCCAGCCGCATTCCGGCTCGCAGGCCAATGCGGCGGTGTTCATGGCGCTGTGCCAACCGGGCGACACCGTGCTCGGCATGAGCCTGGCCCACGGCGGCCATCTGACCCACGGCGCCAAGCCCAATTTCTCCGGCAAGCTCTACAACGCCGTCCAGTACGGGCTCGACCCAGCCACCGGTGAGATCGACTACGCCCAGGTCGAAGCGCTCGCCCGCGAGCACAAGCCAAAGATGATCATCGCCGGCTTCTCGGCCTATTCGCGCGTCATCGACTGGCAGCGCTTCCGCGACATCGCCGACGAGGTCGGTGCCTACCTGCTGGTCGACATGGCCCATATCGCCGGCCTGGTCGCCGCTGGCGTCTATCCGAGCCCGGTGCAGATCGCCGATGTGACCACCACCACCACGCACAAGACCCTGCGCGGCCCGCGTGGCGGCCTGATCCTGGCCAAGTCCAACCCCGAGCTGGAGAAGAAGTTCAACTCGCTGGTCTTCCCAGGCACCCAGGGCGGTCCGCTGATGCACGTCATCGCCGCCAAGGCCGTGGCCTTCAAGGAGGCTTTGGAGCCTGAGTTCAAGGACTATCAGAAGCAGGTCGTGCTCAACGCTCAGGCCATGGCCGAGACCTTCCTCGCGCGCGGCTACGATGTCGTCTCCGGTGGAACTGATGATCACCTGTTCCTCGTCAGCTTCATCGAGCAGGGGCTGACCGGCAAGGACGTCGATGCT
>NZ_JAYESN010000634.1:0-904 GCF_034860625.1 Lamprobacter sp. | reverse complement strand
ATCCGAGAACTACGCCAGTCCGCGCGTGATGGAGGCGCAGGGCTCGGTGATGACCAACAAGTACGCCGAAGGCTATCCGGCCAAGCGCTACTATGGCGGCTGTGAGTTCGTCGATGTCGCCGAGCGGCTGGCCATCGAGCGCGCCAAGGCCCTCTTCGGCGCCGATTACGCCAATGTCCAGCCGCATTCCGGCTCGCAGGCCAATGCGGCGGTGTTCATGGCGCTGTGCCAGCCGGGCGACACCGTGCTCGGCATGAGCCTCGCCCACGGCGGTCATCTAACCCACGGCGCCAAGCCCAACTTCTCCGGCAAGCTCTACAACGCCGTGCAGTACGGACTCGATCCCGCCACCGGCGAGATCGACTACGCACAGGTCGAATCGCTTGCGCGCGAGCATAAGCCAAAGATGATCATCGCCGGCTTCTCGGCCTACTCACGCGTCATCGACTGGCAGCGCTTCCGCGACATCGCCGACGAGGTCGGTGCCTACCTGCTGGTCGACATGGCCCATATCGCCGGGCTAGTCGCCGCGGGCGTCTATCCGAGCCCGGTGCAGATCGCCGATGTGACCACCACCACCACGCACAAGACCCTGCGCGGTCCGCGTGGCGGCCTGATCCTGGCCAAGTCCAACCCCGAGCTGGAGAAGAAGTTCAATTCGCTGGTCTTCCCAGGCACCCAGGGTGGGCCGCTGATGCACGTCATCGCCGCCAAGGCCGTTGCCTTCAAGGAGGCGCTGGAGCCTGAATTCAAGGACTATCAGAAGCAGGTCATCCTCAATGCCCAGGCCATGGCCGAGACCTTCCTGGCGCGCGGCTACGATGTGGTCTCCGGTGGCACCGACGACCATCTCTTCCTGGTCAGCTTTATTGAGCAGGGGCTGACCGGCAAGGACGTCGATGCC
>NZ_JAYESN010000633.1:0-909 GCF_034860625.1 Lamprobacter sp. | reverse complement strand
AAGAGCGTCGGCTACGATCCGAACAAGCTGCAACGCGTGCCACAACAGCGCGGTTGAACAGGCTGGCTGCTCAAGCTGGCCATTCACGCTCGCTACTCGAGCAGACGCTGAGAATTGCTACAATCCCGGACCTCTCTTGCGACTCATTCCCGGAACCCACCTCGTTTGACTGCCCCCCGCACCCTGCTGGATGACCAAAAGCCGCTCGCCTCACGCTGGCTGCGGCTTTCGGTCGGACTGGGCCTCGGTAACGGGGTGCTGCTGATCCTGCAGGCCTGGCTGCTCGCCCAGATTATTAACTCAGTGGTCTTTGATGACGTCGGCTTAGCCGAGGTTGTTCCCTGGCTCTGGCCCCTGCTCCTGCTCTTCGCGGTGCGCGCAGGCATCGCTTGGGCCTCGGAGCAGAGCGCCTTCCGTGCCGCGGCGCAGGTCAAGATCAGCCTGCGCGATCGGCTTTATCGCCATATCCAGGCCGCCGGCCCAGCCTGGATGGCGGGACAGCGCAGCGGCGCCATCGCCGAGGATCTGACCCGCGGCATCGAAGCCGTCGAGGCCTATTACTCTCGCTATCTGCCGGCGATGTCGCTGACCGCGCTGATCCCACTGGCGATCCTGATCGTGGTGCTGCCGCTAGACTGGCTCTCGGCGCTGATCATGCTGGTGACCGCGCCATTGATCCCGGTGTTCATGATCCTGATCGGCAGCGGTGTCGAGCGGCTGAATCAGCAGCTCTGGAAGGAGCTGGCCCGGATGGGCGCGCATTTCCTCGACGTGATCCAGGGCATGACGACGCTGAAGCTGTTCAACGCCAGCCGCCGCGAGGCCGAGGTGATCGCACGCATCTCCGAGGATTATCGCGCCAGCACCATGCGCGTGCTGCGTGTTGCCTTCCTGACCTCGGCGGTGCTT
>NZ_JAYESN010000632.1:0-909 GCF_034860625.1 Lamprobacter sp. | reverse complement strand
TCCTGGCAGCGCGCAGCTGATGGCCCACCTGATGGATGCGGCCCCGTCGGCTGCTCGTGCACACCTGTTGGCTTGGCGTGATGATCTCCTCTGGCTGTCTTACCCAGACTGGTTCAAGGCAACCGGCTGGGAGCCGACCCAGGCGGCCGAGGCGCTCAGTGCTGAAGGCGCCCTGGAGCCGGACCCCAGAACCCCGATGCGTCGGGTGCGTGAGTATGAGGGGCAGCGCTGGCTGGTGTTGACCGCCGAGGTCTCGGAACGGTTGCGGTTACTGGTCGAGAATGCGCGCTCTGGTCAAACCGCCGTCGAGCCCCATTCGGACACCTCAGCACAACCCTTGGCGCCGCTGTCAGAGACCTCGGCACCGACTTCAACTTCAACACCGAGACCGACAGCGGCATCGAGACCTCCAAGTCCCCAGGCATCTCCCAACCGGCCAGCAACCGCTTCGGGTCAAAGAACAACCGAGCAGCATCCGAGCGAATCCACCAACCCGGAGGAACCCGCCGACAAGCCACCGCTGATCCCCGCCATCCTCGCCGACCTCGAGTGCGAGCACGGCCCTAGTGACGGCAGCCAAGTGCTCGTGCTCGATAGCACAACCCTCAAGGCGCTGGCCAAACGCCATGGTCTCGGTGTCTACAGCCTGCGCCAGCGTCTGCTCACGGACCCGCGCTTTCGGCTCGGCGCGCATCAACGCATCGAGGTCCAGCGCTGATGCAGCGCTATCACAACCCCTGGCGGCCTAACCATGAAGCCGTCGCCGTCGGGTTCTGGCTCCTGCTTGCGGCCTTCGCCTTTGCCAGTGCCGGTCATTGGCAGCTGCATCCGGGCGCGTTCCGGCTCTTCGCCCTGTTGGCGCTGCTCATGGCCCTGAGCTGGCTGCCTGGGTCCTTGCGTCTGCGCGCC
>NZ_JAYESN010000631.1:0-909 GCF_034860625.1 Lamprobacter sp. | reverse complement strand
CCCTGGCAGCGCCCAGCTGATGGCCCACCTGATTGATGCGGCCCCGTCGGCAGCTCGTGCACACCTGTTGGCTTGGCGTGATGATCTCCTCTGGCTGTTTTACCCAGACTGGTTCAAGGCCACCGGCTGGGAGCCGACCCAGGCGGCGGAGGCGCTCAGTGCGGAAGGCGCCCTGGAGCCGGACCCCAGAACCCCGATGCGTCGGGTGCGTGAGTATGACGGTGAGCGCTGGCTGGTGTTGACTGCCGAGGTCTCGGAGCGGTTGCGGTTACTGGTCGAGGAGGCGCGCTCTAGTCAAACCGCCGTCGAGCCCCATTCGGCAGCCTCAGATCAACCCTTAGCGCTGTCGCCAGAGACCTCGGCACCGACTTCAACCTCAACACCGAGACCGACAGCGGCATCGAGACTTCCAAGTTCCCAGACATCTCCCAACCGGCCAGCAACCGCGTCGGGTCAAGGAACAACCGAGCAGCATTCGAGCGAACCCACCAACCCGGAGGAACCCACCGACAAGCCACCGCTGATCCCCGCCATCCTCGCCGACCTCGAGCGCGAGCACGGCCCCGGTGATGGCAGCCAAGTGCTCGTGCTCGATAGCACAATGCTCAAGGCGCTGGCCAAACGCCACGGCCTCGGCGTCTACAGCCTGCGCCAGCGTCTGCTCACGGACCCGCGCTTTCGGCTTGGCGCGCATCAACGCATCGAGGTCCAGCGCTGATGCAGCGCTATCACAACCCCTGGCGGGCCAACCATGAAGCCGTCGCCGTGGTGTTCTGGCTGTTGCTTGCCGCCTTCGCCTTTGCCAGTGCCGGCCATTGGCAGTTGCATCCGGGTGCCTTTCGGCTCTTCGCCCTGTTGGCCCTGCTCATGGCCCTGAGCTGGCTGCCCGGGGCCTGGCGTCTGCGCGCG
>NZ_JAYESN010000630.1:0-909 GCF_034860625.1 Lamprobacter sp. | reverse complement strand
GCCGGCTCACCTGCGGCGCTCGCCTGATGCGCACCATCGCCGCCGCAAAAACCGCCCCACACCCGCAGCACCGCCACGCCTAGCTGCGCTAGACTCAGGCCCCAAGGATCGCGCAAGGACCCCGAACCGGAGGATGACTGTGACCAAGAAGGTGCTCATCACCGGCCAAGACGGCAGGCACCACAGCACCACCGCCAACCTCACCCGCATCCTCGCCGAGGTAAGGCTTGACGAGGTCGACACCCTCCGCGCCCAATCCGACCTCGCCGTCAGCGACGAAGCCCCCGAAGACACCGCCGACGTCGATGCCATTGGCACCCTGCGCCTGCTCGGCGACCCCTCCCGCGCCCGTGAGCGTCTCGGCTGTCTTGCGCCGCTGCGCGAGCCGACCATCGACCCGAAGGCCATCAATCCTCTGCCCGGCCTCGATCCTCAGGCTGACCCCGCACCGCAGCCGCCACCAGCCGGTTCAGGTCATGGATGATGCGCGCGAGGGCGGCAAACAGACAGGCGACGAGCACACCACCCACACCTCACAAGATCGGCTCGTGGTAGAGGCCCGGATCAACACCACCTAGAGACGCCGAGCTGCACCAGCGCAAAGGGGATCAGCGCCAGCCCCAGCATCAAGCGCGTCGCCTGCAGCGCCGTCTTACGCAACGCCTCCTGCTCGCCGAGCCGAGACAGCGCGGCAAACTTCGGCGCCGCGATGCTATTGACCGCAACCAGCACCAGGCTGATCAAGAGTGCGGTGCGCTGCGCCGCATTGAACACCGCCACATCGGCCGCCGTCGCCCAGACGCCCAGAATGAGCTGCGAGGACCAGGTGACGATCTGACTGGCCGTCACCGCCACCAACAGCGGCAGGCAGCCGGCCAGGATCACGCGCTGATCAACGGGAACCGCGAC
>NZ_JAYESN010000629.1:0-916 GCF_034860625.1 Lamprobacter sp. | reverse complement strand
AGCAGCTGTTGGTCAAGCGCGTTCAGGCTCTGATGCAGCCACCAACGTGAGGCCGCGCCGGGTTGCCAAGGGGCCTCCTCGTCGGGTGCATGGATGTAGACCGGGATCAGGCGCTCGCTCTGTGCAAGCGCCGCTCTGAGCGCCGGGTTATCGCCGAGCCGCAGATCGCGACGCAGCCAGAGGAGGGCGGTGCTGGGCATGGCTGTGCGGTTTGTTCAGGAGGACGGACGAACCAAACGTTCGATCAAGACTGAATGAAGGTCGCGCCTCCCGTCGAGCACCGCCATGACGAAGACCAGATCGCCCTCGATGCGGTAGACCAGGCGCCAAGGTCGTTCGATCAGCTCCCGGTAGTGGTAGACATCGACCAAGCGCAGCTCGGGCACAAAGCGCCCTCGTTTGGGTTGATCCGCGAGGCTCTCTGCTCGCGCCTGCAGCCGATCCAAGACGTCGAGCGCGTTGCCAATGCTGTCCTCGGCGATCCAGCTGACGATGGCGTCCAGGTCGCGTTGAGCGGCGCGCGTCCAGCGAACCTCTGACGTCGTCTCAGCCATCCGGGACGTTGCGTTGCGCCTGCAAGCGGTCGCGTAGCGTTGTGAAGACCTCAGCCTGCGGTACCGTGTCCCCAGTGCTAAGATCCCGCTCCGCTTCGGCCATCAATTTGAGCATCAGCATGGCCCGCTCGCGCGCTTGGTACTCGGCGATGTCTTGCACGATGGCGCGCGCGCGCCCGTTCTGCGTCAGCACCAGCGTGGTGGCCTCATCTCGGACCTGATCCAATAGCCGGGCGGCATCGGTCTTGAATTGGCTGAGACTCAAGACATGTTCGCTCATCAGAAGTCCATATTCAGATCGAATTTGGGTTTGCGGGATCATCCTTCAGCGCTGGGGCTTGGTCAAGCGTTGCGTTGGTCAC
>NZ_JAYESN010000628.1:0-921 GCF_034860625.1 Lamprobacter sp. | reverse complement strand
GGCACGGGCACGCCGCCTTCCTCGTCGGCCAGAGCCTTCAGCCTTGCATGCTCGTCCTGCAGCGTTTGGGCGACCGCATCGATGCGCTCGGAGACCAAGGCCTCGATCTGGTCCATGTCGGACTCTTCACCGATGATGCGCAGCACCACCGAGATCGAATACAGCGCCTTGACCACGAGCACGAACGAATGGCCACGCTGCAGCACGTACTGGGCATTCTGGCTATGGATGGTCAGGGTCTGGTCGAGGACTGGTTTTGAGAAGCGGCGTTTCTGAGCGGTTGCGGCGGTGGCCATGCGCAGTCTCCGGGGTCGCGGAAATCCCAGAGGGTAGGGCGAGCTGAATCCTGGCGCAGCTGCGAAAGCTCAGCCCGTTTCGGACGATTCGATGCGATCCGAGCGGTCTGCAGCCCAGGTCGGGAAAGCTCGCCTGAGCGCTGAGGATTTGCTGTCGCCCGGCGTGAACAGGCTGGCTAGAGTGCGCTCAGTGACTGATCTGAACTGAGAGTGCCTGATGATCTTGAGACGGCGAGTGCATCCGTTGAATCGGGTTGCTGGTGGTGATGCCTGTCGAGCCATTGTTGCAATCGCCAGAAGACAGGTCCTCTCCTCGGCACCCTGGCGATGCAGCATCGGGCTCACGCTCCTGTTCTCAGCCTTGACGCCCATTGGCCGCAGGTGAGCGGATGGTGGCTGAGGTGGCCTTTGAACGCCCGCTGCGGGCGAACGAACTGCTGCGCACTTGGCATCGACAGGCGCGACGTGCGTCCGAAACAGAAGCGGTCCCAGGAACGACCGCATCGGCGCCGACGCTGACGATCCGCACGTTGACAAGCGAACCGGAGCGCTCCCGCAGTCGCACGCCGAAGGGAACAGGACGGCTCGCTGAGCGCCGGGCACACTATGCGGGGTTGATCGAGGC
>NZ_JAYESN010000627.1:0-922 GCF_034860625.1 Lamprobacter sp. | reverse complement strand
TTCGACCGAATCCACCACGACCGGCTGATCGCTCGCGTGGGCAAACAGATCCCCGACACGCGCATCCTGCGCCTCATCGGAGTGACCCTGCGCAGTGGCGTGATGGCCAATGGCCTGATGAGTCCAACCACGGAAGGGGCCGTGCAAGGCAGCCCGCTCAGCCCCCTACTCAGCAATATCGTCCTTGACGAGCTGGACCGGGAGCTTGAGCGGCGCGGCCTGGCCTTTTGCCGGTTCGCTGATGACTGCAACATCTTCGTCAGGACGCCGAAGGCGGCCGAACGGGTCATGGCCAGCATCAGCGGATACCTCGAGACGAGACTCAAACTCAGGGTCAACCGCGAGAAGAGCCAGGTGGCCCGATCTGATCGGGTCAAATTCTTAGGCTTCACCATCGTGGGCGAGACGATTGCGATTGCCCACAAAGCCCTGCAAGGGGCGATGGCCAAGGTCAAGGAGCTGACCCCGCGCGGCACCCATTTGAGGCTGGAAGAGAGTATTGAGCGGATCAACAGCTGGTACGTCGGCTGGTCGAGCTACTTTGCCCTGACCCATTACCCGGCGCAGCTGCACAAGATCGAAGCCCATGTTCGGCGCCGCTTGCGCGCTCGCTTGATCGATCAACAGAAGACCCAGCGCAATCTCTATCGAAAACTGACCAAGCGTGGCGTGCCACGCCGTCAGGCGGCTGCGGCGGTGTACTCCCACCGTGGTCGTTGGGCCTTATCGAACATCCGTGCGGTGACCAAGGCATACCCCAACGGCTGGTTCATCGCCGTGCAAGGACAGGCGATTCGCTCTGACAGGAAGCTTGCGCATTGGTTTGACGTCGACCGGTGGATACGCCTTGCGTGAGGAGCCGTGTACGGACCCGTACGCACGGTTCTGTGGGCAGACGGGGCTTCGGCCCCTCTGACCCGAT
>NZ_JAYESN010000626.1:0-937 GCF_034860625.1 Lamprobacter sp. | reverse complement strand
ACGCGGGGCGATCATCTCGCTGCCGAGCAGCCGCCCGCTGGCCTTGTCGGCATAGACCCGCAGCACACCGCGCGCCGCGCCCATCGCCCGCGCGCGGCCAACGGTCGAGAAGCTGACCTCGGCAACGGCGCTGCGGTCAGGATCGATCTGATCGAAGCGCGCACCAACAGCGATGATGTTCGGGTCACAGAAGTTGACGTAGAACGGCGTCTTGCGCTGAAAGCCCTCGGGCGACTGCTCGATATGGGCGGCGTTGTAGCCGGCGATCTTGCCCTCGTCGATCGACTCATGCAGTACCTGACGCTCGCCGGTCACATCGCCGGCCAGGAACACCGGCAGATCGCCGATCTGCATGGTCTGATCATCGAACGGCGGCACGCCACGGGCATCCAACGGTAGCCCGAGCACCTCCAGCCCCAGCCCCTCGACCGCTGGCACCCGGCCGATGCTGGCCAGCACCTTGTCGACCACCACCCTCTGCTCGCCGGCCGTCACTTGGATCTGCTCGCCCACCGACTCCAGCGTCGCGGTCGCCCCGAGATGGATCGCGAAGTCCTTGCGCATCAGCTCAATGGCGGCGCGATTGACCTCGGGATCAGCGATACCCGCGACGCGCTCGATCTGATCGAAGCCGTTGATGGTCACGCCCATGCGCGCCAGGCTCTGGCCCAGCTCCAGGCCGATGGTGCCCATGCCGATGATCGCCATGCTCGCCGGCAGATCCTCGAGCTCGAACACCTCATCGGTGGTGATCACGCGGTCGCCGAACTGACGCCAGGGTGCCGGCAAGATCGGCGTCGAGCCGGTCGCAATGACCACCGCCTTGGCGCGGAAGCGCTGACCGCCGGCCTCCACCAGCGTCGGCTCGATCAGACGCGCATAGTCCTGAATGAAGACATCAGCGGGCAGCTTGTCCGTGCTACGACTGACCACGCCC
>NZ_JAYESN010000625.1:0-937 GCF_034860625.1 Lamprobacter sp. | reverse complement strand
GCGCGGGGCGATCATCTCACTGCCGAGCAGCCGCCCACTGGCCTTGTCGGCGTAGACGCGCAGCACACCACGCGCCGCGCCCATCGCCCGCGCGCGGCCAACGGTCGAGAAGCTGACCTCGGCAACGGCGCTGCGGTCAGGATCGATCTGATCAAAGCGCGCACCAACCGCGATGATGTTCGGGTCACAGAAGTTGACGTAGAACGGCGTCTTACGCTGGAAGCGCTCGGGCGACTGCTCGACATGAGCGGCGTTGTAGCCGGCGATCTTGCCCTCGTCGGTCGACTCATGCAGCACCTGACGCTCACCGGTCACATCGCCAGCCAGAAAGACCGGCAGATCGCCGACCTGCATGGTCTGATCATCGAACGGCGGTACGCCACGGGCATCCAATGGCAGCCCGAGCACCTCCAGCCCCAGCCCCGCGACCGCTGGCACCCGACCGATGCTGGCCAGCACCTTGTCGACCACCACCCTCTGCTCGCCGGCCGTCACTTGGATCTGCTCGCCCACCGACTCCAGCGTCGCCGTCGCCCCGAGATGGATCGCGAAGTCGTTGCGCATCAGCTCAATGGCGGCGCGATTGACCTCGGGATCAGCGATACCGGCCACGCGCTCGACCTGATCGAAGCCGGTGATGGTCACGCCCATGCGCGCCAAGCTCTGGCCCAGCTCCAGGCCGATGGTGCCCATGCCGATGATCGCCATGCTTGCCGGCAGATCCTCGAGCTCGAACACCTCATCGGTGGTGATCACACGGTCGCCGAACTGACGCCAGGGTGCCGGCAGGATCGGCGTCGAGCCAGTCGCGATGACTACGGCCTTGGCGCGGAAGCGCTGACCGCCGGCCTCGACCAGCGTCGGCTCGAGCAGACGGGCATAGTCCTGGATGAAGACATCGGCCGGTAGATTGTCGGTGCTGCGGCTCACGACTCCA
>NZ_JAYESN010000624.1:0-939 GCF_034860625.1 Lamprobacter sp. | reverse complement strand
CCGGGGTCGATCGCCCAGGCCTCGGCAGCCGCGAAGAAGGCAATCGCCTCGCGCGGATAATCAAGAATCAGGTTCTTGAAATTATGATCGTGACTTTCTCGACTCATGGGCGCTCAGACTAATCTTCTCCAGGGTTCATGATCGTAATGACCGACTCCCCGTCGTCACCAGGCCCTACATGCAGGATCAACTCAACCAAAGAAGGACAATTGCCACCAGGGGGAACTCTCAGCAGCTTAAAACTCAAATAGCTTTTATTAGACGAGCAACTGAACTCCTGGTGCGCCGCCCTGAGCAGATCCCACAGTCTTTGCGTCTCACTCTGTTCCACAAGCTCAACATCATTATTCCATCTTACACAGTCATCACAGACAGCTGACGTCATAGCCAGAGGGTGCTTAAACCCGACTCTCGTAGCAAATAAGCTCGCATTCTTCAGCACACCATCCGCTAGCGCTTGAGCCCGGGTATAGGTATGAACGGCAACAAAGTTGCTTGCAATCGCATTTTTCCGCATTAGTTGAACCTTGCTGTAAGTAGTTTCAAGTCTCTCGTACTCGAAAAATTATACCAGAAGCTTTAGTGAATAAACCAGGACTTTTGATGATCACTTATATCGCAATTTTAAGCTACTTTTTTTGAAATTTGATACCTCCCGATTTCTATAACTTGCTTCATGATTGCTCAACCTCAAACCAACTCACTGTACAGCCCAGTAACAACCTTTGGAGTCTCGGCGAGGCGCAGCAGTACCACACTGCCGGTATACCGATCGAGCTGAACCAACCCTCGGCTTGCCATCCAATCCAGCCACTCGGTCGCCTGCGTGACATCCCAGCCGAGCAAGGCCAGCAGACGCGTGTCACGAGCAAGCTCATCAAAGGCTAATTGCTTGTCGGTACTGTAGCGCTCATCCCACAGCAGAAAGAGCCAGAGGGC
>NZ_JAYESN010000623.1:0-942 GCF_034860625.1 Lamprobacter sp. | reverse complement strand
CGGATCATCCAGTCGATCAAACGGAATATCTCTAGAATGACGGCCTGCTCATAGCCGCGCTCGTACATCCGTCTGATCAGGCGGAATTTCCAGCGTTTCAGTGTCTCGGCATCGTCGGTGACCTTGGCGCGGATCTGCGCCATCACCACCAGGGCGAAGACATTGTCGCTGGCTTCCAGCTCGGCCCAGCGCTCGGGCTCAGCATAGTCAAGCAGTTTGACCGTGGGGAATTGGAACTCGACCCGACAGTCCCAGAGCGCGGCACTGTACTGCGTTGGGCGGAAGCCTAGGTCGGCATCGGCAAGGACCGCCAGGCTGGCGACCGGCACTTGATAGACATCGCGGATTTTATAGTGGTCGGTGAACATCCGCTCGGCAAAGACGGTCTCCGGGTCACCCTGCACTTCGACATGGATCAGTACCCAGACCGGCGTGCCATCGCGTCGCGTGACCCCGACGAGCTTATCGACATAACGTCGGGTGGTCTTGGCCTCACGCACGATCTGCTGGAATTCCTTGTCGAGAAACTGCATGCCCTTTGACCAGTCGATCTCGGCATGGATGGCCGGGAACAGCAGCGCCAGAAACTCCGGGAAGAACCGCTCCAGGGCCTCTTTCCAGGGGCTGTCGTAGTCGGGTTTGTCGCTGGTGTCGGTGGCTTGGGTCTCGGCTGTCATGGGGGAGAGTCTAGCCGATGCGAGGCTGGGGTGGGAGGGGCTTTGGCAGCGCGCCTCGGGCTGTTCGGTATACTGTCACTGGATTTCCGAGTTGCTCCGTCCAGCGATCCGAAAGGGCATAGCGTCGATCTAGATCAGCTTGGGTCATCGGCTCGAACAGCAAATGCTCGAAGCGCTCCAGCTCGGCCAGCAGCTTGGTGTGGGTCTCGGGCAGGGTCATCGGGTGGTCGAGATGGGGGGGTGTGTGCATAGCTTGCGTCTAGCA
>NZ_JAYESN010000622.1:0-944 GCF_034860625.1 Lamprobacter sp. | reverse complement strand
GCTGAAGGCCTGCGAGCTGGCGTTGCTGTCGATGCTGATGGGGCTCGGTCGCAATCCACTCGGTGCCCTGCTCTGGGCGCTGCCGGGGCTGGTGTCGCTGATCATCAGCATCTTCCTGTTCGCGGTGTTGATCCGGGTAATCCTGAGCTGGGTGAATCCTGATCCGTACAATCCGGCGGTGATGCTGCTCAGCGATGTCACCGACCCGATCATGCGCCCCGCGCAGCGGCTGATCCCGCCGATGAGCGGTATTGATCTGTCACCGATGGTGGTGATGATTAGCTTGGTTTTGCTCGAGATGCTGTTGCTGCCGCCGTTGCGGTTGTTGACCGGGAGTCCTTTCTAATGAAGAGGAAAGTCATACCATGAGCAAAGAGCCCGACAATCTTGTCCTCGACATCTTGCGAACCATGCGCTCTGAGATCCGCTCCGACATGAGCGAGGTCAAGCAGCGTCTCTCGGCGGTTGAAGTCCAAGTCTCAGCCATGGGCCAGCAGCTTGCTGGCCTGAGCACGGCGTTCTACAGCAGTAAAGGCGAGATGGACGAGTTTCGTCGACGTCTTGAGCGCGTTGAGCGTCGATTGGAGCTCCGAGACAGCGAAAGCGCTTGAGCAGCGGCAAGTCCAAGGGCAACTGCCATGAACGAAGGTACTGAGACCGACTCCACCGACTGGTATCGCTGGGACGGCAACGATCTGCTACTGCGGCTGCGCGTGCAGCCACGCGCTGGCCGCAACGCCTTCGCTGAGCCGTTCGGCGATGCACTCAAGGTCAAGCTCAAGGCGCCGCCGATCGATGGCCGAGCCAACGCCGAGTTGGTGCGGTTCATTGCTGAGCGCTTTGGCGTCTCGCGCAGCGCGGTCGATCTGGTCAGTGGGCTGCAGAGCCGGACCAAGCAATTGCGCATCAAAAACCCAGGTCAGCTGACATTGGACATCAACGAC
>NZ_JAYESN010000621.1:0-949 GCF_034860625.1 Lamprobacter sp. | reverse complement strand
TGCGGGCATCCGCCGTCGCGTGCTTGAGCATACCCTGCGCAACAACGGTGGCTATCTGAGCCAGGCCTGCTCGGCCGCTGAGATCCTCGCGACCCTCTATCTGCGGGTCATGCGGCTTGGCCCCAGCACAGCGCCGCTGATCCCGCGTGCCTTCGCCGGCGTCCCATCTCAGGACAACCCAGCGGCCTTTACCGGTGCCGGTTACAACGGACCTCGCGCGCCCGAGCTGGATCGCTTCATCTTCTCGCCGGTGCACTATGCACTGGTCTTGTACGCGCTGCTGATCGAGCTTGGCCGACTCGGCCCAGATGCATTAGAAGCCTTCAACACCGACGGCAGCACGGTCGAGCTGATCGGCGCCGAGCATTCGCCCGGCCACGAGGTCACCGCCGGCTCACTCGGCCAGGCCCTGAGCCAAGCTGGCGGTATCGCGCTCGCACGGCGACTGCGCGGCGAGACCGGGCGAGTCTGGGTGTTCATGTCCGATGGCGAGTTTCAAGAGGGTCAGACTTGGGAGGCCTTCGCCGCCCTCGCCCATCACCGCATCGGCAACCTCGGAGTGTACATCGATGCCAATGCCCAGCAATGCGATGGACCCATGACCGAGGTGATGACCATCGAACCGCTCGCCGAGCGCCTGCGGGCGTTTGGTGCCGAGGTGCACGAGGTCGATGGCCATGATACCGACGCCCTGGCTGCACCTGCGCTAGCACGCAGCGACGTTACAGGAGCACAGCAAGCGGCCGCCGACAGCTCAGGAAGCAATACGCCGGGCGAAGTCGCAGCCCTCGCAGACGTCAACCTCACTCAGGTAGTCGGGCAGCCTATCCCGCAGCCTGCGACGAACGATCGCCCACTGGTCGTCATCGCCCGCACCGACCCTTGCCGCGGCATTGAGCTGCTGCGCGAGCGCGCACCGAAGCTGCACTATTTGCGTTTTAAGACGACG
>NZ_JAYESN010000620.1:0-949 GCF_034860625.1 Lamprobacter sp. | reverse complement strand
CGCGGGCATCCGCCGTCGCGTGCTTGAGCATACCCTGCGCAACAACGGTGGCTATCTGAGCCAGGCCTGCTCGTCCGCCGATATCCTCGCGACCCTCTATCTGCGTGTGATGCGGCTTGGCCCCAGCACGGCGCCGCTGATCCCGCGTGCCTTCGCCGGCGTCCCATCTCAGGACAACCCAGCGGCCTTTACCGGTGCCGGCTACAACGGACCTCGCGCGCCGGAGCTAGATCGCTTCATCTTCTCGCCGGTGCACTATGCACTGGTCTTGTACGCGCTACTGATCGAGCTCGGCCGACTCGGCCCGGATGCGCTAGAAGCCTTCAACACCGACGGCAGCACGGTCGAGCTGATCGGCGCCGAGCATTCCCCCGGTCACGAGGTCACCGCCGGCTCACTCGGCCAGGCCCTGAGCCAGGCCGGAGGTATCGCGCTCGCACGGCGACTGCGCGGTGAGACCGGGCGAGTCTGGGTGTTCATGTCTGATGGCGAGTTTCAAGAGGGTCAGACTTGGGAGGCCTTCGCCGCCCTCGCCCATCACCGCATCGGCAACCTCGGTGTGTACATCGATGCTAATGCCCAGCAATGCGATGGACCCATGGCCGATGTGATGACCATCGAGCCGCTCGCCGAGCGCCTGCGTGCGTTTGGCGCCGAGGTGCACGAGGTCGATGGTCATGATACCGACGCCCTGGCCGCACCTGCGCTAGCACGCAGCGACGTCATAGGAGCACAGCAAGCGGCCACCGACAGCACAGGAATCAATACGCCGGGCGCAGACGCAGCCCTCGCAGACGTCAACCTCACTCAGGTAGTCTGGCAGCCTATCCCGCAGCCTGCGACGAACGATCGCCCACTGGTCGTCATCGCCCGCACCGATCCTTGCCGCGGCATTGAGCTGCTGCGCGAGCGCGCACCGAAGCTGCACTATTTGCGTTTTAAGACGACT
>NZ_JAYESN010000619.1:0-955 GCF_034860625.1 Lamprobacter sp. | reverse complement strand
CGGCATCTGGCCGCCCAGCGCGAGGCGCCAACTCGCACCTGCCTGCTCGGCCCTGGCAGTGAGGTCTGGTTGCCGGCGATGGAATGGGAGGCGATGGAGGCGATGGAGGCTGAAGAGGGGGAAAGCACTGGGTCTGCAGCGCTGTTGACGGATCTGATGGCGGGCTATGTCGAGGGACTGATGCAACCCTTGCCGCTGGCTTGCAAGACCGCGTTCGCGGTGCTGCGCCAAAGCCAGGGCGAGAAGGGCGCCAATCCAGACCAAGACTATGAGGGCAGCTATCAATTCTCTGGCGAGCGCGATGAGCATGCCGGCTACCGACGCTTCTGGCCTGACTTTGCCAGCCTGAGCGCCGCCGCCGGGTTCACTGACTGGGTCGAACGGCTCTACGGTCCTCTTTATCAACAGGCCATCACGCACCAGGAGCTTTGATGATGCCCGCCAACAAAGCATCCGATCGCACACGCAAGCCCAAGGCTGAACCTAAGGCCATGCCCAAGTCCAAGCCTGGCGCTGAGGCGATGCGCAAGCGAGAGACCGATCCGAAGCCCGAGAACCCGCCCATGCCAACCGCCGTCACCCACCTGGACCCGCTCCATTTCCCACTCCGGGGCAGTCGGCTCATCGAGGCCAGTGCCGGCACCGGCAAGACCTTCACGCTAGCGCTGCTCTACATCCGCCTGGTGCTCGGCCATGGCCGCACTGGCGAGGACGGGACGGCCTTCGCGCGCCCACTGACCCCACCGGAGATCCTGGTGGTGACCTTCACCGAGGCCGCCACCAAGGAGCTGCGAGAGCGCATTCGCGCGCGGCTGGTCGAGGCCGCCGAGCTGTTTTCCGAACCTGTCGCGGCATTGGACGCGCAGCCCATCAAAGACCCGCTCAAGGCGCTGCGTCAGGATTACCCACCGGAGCACTGGCCGGCCTGTGCCCACCGCCTGCGCCTGGCCGCCGA
>NZ_JAYESN010000618.1:0-957 GCF_034860625.1 Lamprobacter sp. | reverse complement strand
CTGTGGAGGCCGAGCAGGCGACAGCCGACTACTGCGCGATTGCTCGGCAGTATGGGCTGGACCCGGCGCAGATGGCGCTGGCCTTCGTCACCAGTCGCCCGTTCGTGACCTCGAACATCATCGGCGCGACGACCCTCGAGCAGCTCGAGAGCAATCTCGCCAGCACCTCTCTGATCCTGAGTGATGAGGTCTTGCAAGCGATCGAGGCGGTGCATACACGGCAGCCGAATCCGAGTCCGTAGGTAAAACGGATCAGTCGCCGATGCTGGCCTGAGGTGTCTCGCTCAGACCGTCGATCCCGAGCTGACCACAACTGCGGCCGGCGAGGGCGTTGGCCCGCTCGAGCACCTCGGCGAGTTCCGCGCCCTGCAGCAAGGCATCGATGACAGCGGCGTTGAAGACGTCGCCAGCAGCAATGGTGTCAACCAGGGTTTCTGGTGGATGGGCGGGGGCAAACAGCAGCTCGCGCGCTTCGGTAAGCGCGTAGGCACCCTTTGCACCCCAGGGCAGGATCAGCAGCGTGGCGTCGCAGTCGTTGGCGAATGCTTTCAGAAAGGCTTCCGGCTCGTGCGCGCCTTGCTGCTCGGCGAAGGCGCGCGAGACGATCAGCAGGGTCTGGCGATCGCCTGGGAGCCGAAACAGCCGTTCGATCCCGGGTCGCGGTTTCTCGATCTCCACGGAGATGGGCAGACCGGGACACTCAGTGGCGACGCGAGCGATCATTGCCTCGGTCTCGGCGGGATTGCGACCCTCGAAGTGGGCCCAGTCGAGGTTGGTCAGATCGACCTGGGTAAAATCGGCGGCGCTGAGTTCTGGCAGGTCGCGATAGTGGACGATGGTGCGGCTGCCGGTGGCGCGACTCAGGCTGATGTAGGAGGTTGGTGTTGCGCCGCCGCGCACGATGGTTGCGCCCTCGATGTCGATGTTGCGTGCCGCGAGGTCGTCGCGAATCCGTGC
>NZ_JAYESN010000617.1:0-959 GCF_034860625.1 Lamprobacter sp. | reverse complement strand
TCAACCTCTACCTGGCCGATCACGTTGGCATGCTTGATGATGCCGAGATCGTCCGTCGCTATCTAAACCGAGAACAGGATTTGCCGTGAGGGTTATCGCTTTAGGGTCCGGCGTCTCGGCTTCCATCCGTTGTCTGGTCGTTGGTCTGGTTGGGCTCTTGTGCTGTCAGGTCGTGCTTGGCGATGAGATTGTCATGGCTAATGGCGACCGTCTGACCGGCACCATCCTTGAGGACACTCAGGAGACCATCCTGCTGCGGACGGACTACCTTGGCATCGTGCGGATCGATCGTCGCGGGGTGCAAGCAGTGGATCGCGAGCCGACTCAGCCGGATTTTCTGGCCGAGGCGCCGATCGAGCCCGATTTGGATCAGATCCCGGCCACTGTTGCAGAAGCAAACACGCCAGACCGCCAGTTCAGCGGCCGCGTCAACCTCGCCCTGAGTGACGAGCGGGGCAATACCGATAAGAACGAGATCGACGTCGACTACCAGCTGGAATACCGCCAGGGCTGGCACCGTTTTCGCAGTCTGGGCGCGCTCGAATTCGATACCAACGACTCGGAGAAGATCACCGAAAAGTGGTCGACCTTCAACCAGTACAGTCGTCTGTTTCCGTCGCGCTGGTACGGGGCCGCCTGGTTGAGCTTCGATCACGATCGCTTCTCCGACCTGCGCTTGAGAACGGTTGGCGGACCGAGCCTCGGGTATCTCGCCTTCGAGAGCGAGGCGCGTAACTTGTCCATCGAGGCCGGGCCGACGCTGTTGCGGGAGGACTTTTATGGTCAGCCCGACCAGGACTTCTCGGGTGTCTCATGGCTCCTGCGCTACGATCAACTGGTTTGGCAGGAGCGCCTGCAGCCCTACCACCGGCAGTTCGGCTACCTGGCCCTTGACGGCAAGGACAAGGTGCTCTGGCAGTCGTGGACTGGCATCCGAATGCCCTTGGCCGGTGGTCTCA
>NZ_JAYESN010000616.1:0-960 GCF_034860625.1 Lamprobacter sp. | reverse complement strand
CAGTGCAGGCAGTACCCGATATAACATAGGTCAAGAAACGCTGAGCGCAATAGTCGTCTTGATCCCTAGTCTTCCGGAACAACAAAAAATCGCCGCCTGCCTTTCCTCCCTCGACGCCCTGATCGCCGCCCAGGCGGACAAACTCAGCGCCCTCAAGACCCACAAGAAAGGGCTGATGCAGCAACTCTTCCCCAGCCCCGAGGCGCAGAACAGGTGACGGGCAAAAAGATCATCATCATTGCCGGCCCGAATGGGGCGGGAAAGACCACCTTCGCGCGTTCCTTTCTGCCTCAGGATGCTCAGTGCCCGCGTTTCATCAACGCCGATTTGATTGCCGCCGGGTTGTCGCCCTTTCAGCCCGAGGCGGCGGCCATCAAGGCGGGGCGATTGATGCTGGAAGAGATCGCGGCTTGCGTGCGCCGTGGTGACAGCTTTGCCTTCGAGACCACCTTGTCGGGATTGAGCTATGTGCAGAGAATCGATCAATGGCGGGCGGCGGGCTATCACATCAGCCTGTTTTTTCTGGCCTTGCCCAACGCCGAAACCGCCATCGCCCGGGTGGCCGAACGGGTGCGTCAGGGCGGACATGCGATTCCCGAGGCGGTCATTCGACGCCGCTTCGTCGCGGGACTCAACAACTTTGATCGGCATTACAAGCACAGCGTCCATACTTGGGCGAAGTACGACAATACCGAAGACCAGCCCGTCTTGCTGGGATGGGGAGAACACTCATGAAACCGCGCGATATTTCCCAAGCCAGGGATCCCGATCTGCGTGCCTCGCTCGGCGCCATGCAACGCGCCGCACAATCGGCCCGCAAGACCGCCATACAGACCGACACCGGCATCGTCATGGTTCGAGATGGTCAACTGGTGCGCGTCTCCGCAGACGAATTGCGGCAACAAATCACCGATGATGACCGATAGCGAAATCCGCCAAAAAGGCGGCCAACTGCTGGCG
>NZ_JAYESN010000615.1:0-962 GCF_034860625.1 Lamprobacter sp. | reverse complement strand
CCGCGCGCGACGCACAACGGCAAGAACGACTGCACGACGAACGGCAAGCCAACCATGCGCGAACACGATGATTTCTCAAAGGGTCAGCAGGGTGCGTCATCAACAGCGACGGCAAAACGCAGATCAGGCTCCACCTAGACGATGACATCTTGGCTGCCCTGCGTGAGCGAGCGGCTACCGAGGGCCGGGGCTACCAGACGCTGCTCAACGAACTGCTGCGCGCCAGCCTGTTATCGGACAGCGCGCCGCTGACAGAGGCCAAACTGCGCCAGGTACTCCGCGAAATGCTCAAAGCTGCCTGAACCAGCCATGGAAACCACCCTGATGCCCGATCTCAACGCGCTCCTGCTCCGCACCCTCAAGCTCAGCGACCCGGCCCAGCTTGAGGCGCACTCATCACCGGCGCCGCCGGCTCAACAGCGTCTCAGCAGACGTTATAGGCTGATCTGGCCCCTGCGCGCGTTGGTCAGCTTGCCTGAAACGAGCCATTTGCGCTGTCGTAACACCCTGACTCTGTTTTGAAAAATTAACGTGTTAAATTTCTTTTACCCCAAGCTTCAACGAAGAAACAACAACTTACGTTATTCTTGAGCTGAATCTTAGGGACGATCAAACATTTTCACCCCACTTTAGAATCAATGGATTATGCAGAAGCCGGAAAGTTGGCGCTTTCATTTTCAGTAAGTTAGAGACATCGCAAATGTCTCGAAACAGCCCTGCCCTGACCCTCGCGGGCGCCGCTGGTCGACGAGGTCGGAATACGAAGCGCGCCACTCCTTTCGCCGCTGTCACTTCCAGCGTGTTTGCTGCACTGACGCGGCCTATCTGTGCCTCGGCTTCAGCAACGTTCGGCTGTTGTTGCGCTAGCGGTTGGTGAGTTTTTGGTGGTGTGTCCCTGTTTTCCAATTACGTCACATCCAGACCCATTGGCAGGAAATATCCCTTGATACAACTCATGTCCC
>NZ_JAYESN010000614.1:0-992 GCF_034860625.1 Lamprobacter sp. | reverse complement strand
CTTGCTGGCCACCTTCCTGCCCTATCTGATCGAAGACTCCGCGAGCTTGCGCGAACAAGCACCCATCGCCTATGGTCAGATTAAGGTTGTCTCGATGTCTTCCAATCCTGGCTGATGGCGCGTTTTCAGGACCAGACCCTAGAGGAGATCCTCCGCATGCTCGGTGAACTGACCCCACTCGAACAGATCCGTGCCTATCGGGAGATCGTGGCGAAGAACAAGCCGATCTGGAAGCAAGAAGGGGAAGCGGAACTCATCCTGCGCCTCCTGCGCCGCCGCCTCGGCACGCTGAGCAAGACGCAACAAGCGCGCGTCCAAGCGCTATCCGTCGACCAGCTCGAAGACCTCATCGAAGCGCTGCTCGCCTTCAGCACCATCGCTGACCTCGAGACCTGGCTCGCCGCGCATCCCATACGCCAACCCAACGCCTGAGCAACCCGTGCCGCCCCACTGGACCCTTTTGGAAGGTTTGCACTATGACGGCTCCTCTGAACGCTTTGTACGAAACCAACTATTCGTCTTGGGCGCAACGCAACGCCGAATTACTGCGCGAGCGCCGCTTTGAGGAACTCGACATCGAGCATTTGCTAGAGGAACTCAGCGACATGGGCAAAAGCGAGCGCCATGAGCTAGAAAGCCGCTTGCTGGTATTGCTCGCTCATTTGCTCAAATGGCACTATCAATATCATACCTTAGCGGAGCGCTGGCGTGAATTCAAAGGCGATAGTTGGCGTGCAACCATCATTGAACAACGCAAACGTTTGACGCTGCGCTTGCGAAAATCCCCCGGCTTGAAGTCGATACTCGATGCAGCCATTGAGGATATTTATCCCGATGCCGTCGATTTGGCCAGCGATGAAACCGGCTTGCCACAAGCGACGTTCCCCAGCGAATGTCCCTATCGCACTGAGCAGGTGCTCGACAAAACATTTTATCCTGGGTCTAAATGATGCAAGACCCGCTGCTACACCACTGGACACTCAACCTAATCA
>NZ_JAYESN010000613.1:0-994 GCF_034860625.1 Lamprobacter sp. | reverse complement strand
GAAAGCGTCGGTTACACTCCTAGCAAGCTGCAACGCGTGCCACAACAGGGCGTCTAACTAGGCTTGATCAAGTCGGGATGCTCGCCAGTGAGACTAAGCGCCTACCTGAATCTCATGCGATTCTTCTTCCGGGGTGGGGCGCCGCGCCACCAGCGATAGGCTAACGACTCAGACTGACTGCTTAAAACGGCCATGAGACTTGCTACAATCTTGGCCCACACTTGCGATCTATCCCCGGAACCCGCCTCGCTTGACTGCTCCCCGCGCCCTGCTCGATGACCAAAAGCCGCTAGCCTCACGCTGGTTGCGGCTCTCGGTCGGCTTGGGCCTCGGTAACGGGGTGCTGCTCATCCTCCAGGCCTGGCTGCTTGCCCTCATTATTGACGCAGTGGTCTTCGGTGACGCCAGTCTAGACCAGGTTGCCGTCTGGCTCTGGCCCCTGCTCCTGCTCTTCGCGGTGCGCGCAGGCATCGCCTGGGCCGCGGAGCAGAGCGCCTTCCGCGCCGCGGCGCAGGTCAAGATTAGCCTACGCGATCGACTGTATCGCCATATCCAGGCTGCTGGCCCGGCCTGGATGGCGGGACAGCGCAGCGGCGCCATCGCCGAGGACCTGACCCGCGGCATCGAGGCCGTCGAAGCCTACTACTCACGCTATCTGCCGGCGATGTCGCTGACCGCGCTGATCCCACTGGCGATCCTGATCGTGGTGCTGCCGCTGGACTGGCTCTCCGCCTTGATCATGCTGGTGACGGCGCCGCTGATCCCGGTGTTCATGATCCTGATCGGCAGCGGCGTCGAGCGGCTGAATCAGCAGCTCTGGAAGGAGCTGGCCCGGATGGGCGCGCATTTCCTCGATGTGATCCAGGGCATGACAACGCTGAAGCTGTTCAACGCCAGCCGCCGCGAGGCGGCGGTGATCGCGCGCATCTCCGATGACTATCGCGCCAGCACCATGCGCGTGCTGCGCGTCGCCTTCTTGACCTCGGCGGTGCTC
>NZ_JAYESN010000612.1:0-994 GCF_034860625.1 Lamprobacter sp. | reverse complement strand
GGTTATAGATCTGCCCGCCCTCGGGTGTTAAGGAGAAGTTATAGCCGTTGTAAAACGCCCGCATCAGGTCAAGCGCCTCCTTGGCCTGTGCGGCGGGCAGTCCGCACTCGGCGATGATTTGGTCAAGGACGACCGCGATTTCAGACTCATGAAAGCCGCACAGATCCGCTAGCTCAGGTTCGAGCGTGATGTCCTTGGCGACGTTATAGCCACTGGTGATATCCGCCATCACCACCGGCGACACCCCGGTAATGAATACCCGCTCCAGCGCGCCCCCTTCAGCGGCCATCTTGACGACCTTGAACACGGTCTTGATCACACCCTCGCCGCCGACCAGCTCGTTGTAGCGGTCCTCGCCGCGATCGCGGCTGACCAGCACCTCGTTGGCGAAGTTGTCATATTCGTCGATCAGCAAGTACAGGGCATGCGGGCTCTGGCCCACGGCGGCGAGCAGGGAGCGAAAAGAGGCCAGGGCATCGTCCTGAATCTCAACCCGAACGGGGAGTTGATCCCCGTAGCGGGTGAGGGTCGCGGCAATTTCGCTATTGATATGCCGGTAAAGCGCATCGCGAATGGTCTTGGCATCGCCGACGGGGTCCACGGCGGAGAAGTTCCATTTCATGATGAAGTAGCGGTTGCGCCGCACGGTTGGCGCCCGACCGATGGCGAGATGGCCGAACAGCGTCTCAAACTCGTCAGCACGGGCGAGATCGTAATAATGCTCCAGCGTCGACAACCACAGCGACTTACCAAAGCGACGCGGGCGCAGTAGCAGCAGCTGCCGGCCGATCGTCTCCATGGTCGCGATCCGGTCGGTACGGTCGATATAGAGCGCGCCATCGTCGTGAATGGCGCGGAAGTTGGCGATGCCGTAAGGGAAGCACAGGCGGGTCATGAGCAGGCGTTCTCTGATGCGGATGCCATCCACTCAGGATAGCCGGAGGATCGGTGGATGGCCCAGCGGGTTTGAGTGTCATTTTTGGGTGTCGTTGAG
>NZ_JAYESN010000611.1:0-996 GCF_034860625.1 Lamprobacter sp. | reverse complement strand
ATGTGGAGGCCGAGCAGGCGACCGCCGACTACTGCGCGATTGCTCGGCAGTATGGGCTGGACCCGGCACAGATGGCGCTGGCATTCGTCACCAGCCGCCCGTTCGTGACCTCGAACATCATCGGCGCGACGACCCTCGAGCAGCTCGAGAGCAATCTCGCCAGCACCTCGCTGACCCTGAGTGATGAGGTCTTGCAAGCGATCGAGGCGGTGCATACGCGGCAGCCGAATCCGAGTCCGTAGGCGATTCTCCACGTGTCGGTTTTTTACGCCGATCGACCCTGTCAGATGTTGAGCTCAGGCCTTTGGTTTAGGGCGCGGTGTTAAGACCGTCGATCCCGAGCTGACCGCAGCTGCGGCCGGCGAGGGCGTTGGCCCGCTCGAGCACCGCGGCGAGATCAGCGCCCTGCAGCAAGGCATCGATGACAGCGGCGTTGAAGACGTCGCCAGCAGCAATGGTGTCAACCAGGGTTTCCGGTGGATGGGCAGGGGCAAACAGCAGCTCGCGCGCTGCGGTAAGCGCGTAGGCACCCTTTGCACCCCAGGGCAGGATGAGCAGCCTGGCATTGCAATCGTTAGCGAATGCGTGCAGAAAGGCTTCCGGATCGTGCGCGCCTTGCTGCTCGGCGAAAGCGCGCGAGACGATGAGCAGGGTCTGGCGATCGCCAGGGAGCCGAAACAGCCGTTCGATCCCGGGGCGCGGTTTCTCGATCTCCACGGAGATGGGTAGACCAGGGCACTCAGTGGCGACGCGAGCGATCATTGCCTCGGTCTCGGCGGGGTTGCGACCCTCGAAATGGGCCCAATCGAGGTTGGTCAGGTCGACCTGGGCAAAATCGGCAGCGCTGAGTTCTGGCAGGTCACGATGGTGGACGATGGTACGGCTGCCGGTGGCGCGGCTCAGGCTGATGTAGGAGGTTGGTGTTGCACCGCCGCGCACGATGGTTGTGCCCTCGATGTCGATGTTGCGTGCCGCGAGGTCGTCGCGAATCCGCAT
>NZ_JAYESN010000610.1:0-997 GCF_034860625.1 Lamprobacter sp. | reverse complement strand
GATACCGCTGACATGCCCGATGAAGAGATTCTGAGTCGGCTGCTGGAGCTGAATCTCAAGCGCTCGGGTGCAGGCTAGGCAGGCTGTGTGATCGGCTGTCTGGTTGATCTCGGTACGGCATGTTGGCCAACAAGCCCACCCTCCACTTTCAACATACGGTAAACCGATGTCTCAAGATCAACTTCGACTGCGCTGCTACGCCGAGCAGCAAGCTCCCCAAGTATGGGTTGCTGTCTGCATCGACCTATGCCTAGCGGCTCAAGGCGAGACCTATGCAGAGGTGCGTGCCAAACTTGATGCTCAGATGAATCAGTACGTCGAAGAGGCATTCACGGTTGACCGTGAACACTTCGATCAACTGATCCCGCGCAAAGCGCCGCTTCGCCAGCGGATCAAGTATTACCTGGCCCATTTGCACATCGCGAGCAGATTGCTCCGGCATAACGTGCACGATTTCATCCACGGCATACCGCTGACGGTCTCATCACAGCATTCGTGAGTCGCTGGCCCCCGCTCACCTGCCCAGAAGTGAAACGTGCGCTCAAGGCGCTTGGCTTCCAGCCGACCCCAGGCCGTGGATCATCCCACGAGCAGTGGGAGCGCAGAACAGAAGGCCGACTCTACAAGGTGACCGTCGATTGCCCAAAGGCCCCGTTCAGTTTCGACCTGATTGATTCGATGGCGCGGCAAGCAGGAACGACGCGTGAAGGGCTGTATCGGGCCGCTGATAAACGCAAGAAATGGCGCTGGCTTTGGTAACTAGCGCAAACATCCATAAGATTCCTGCCAAGCTCGCACCGGCGCCGATCTGGACACTCCCGGCGATGCTGAGGCTCGTCTGAGGGGAGTTTTGGCGCTCTCGCATCGACGACTATCGGGCGATCTGTGCGCTGCAAGATGGCCGGATGGCGGTGTTGGAGGGGAGGAAAAGGGACCATCCCATTAGGATCAAAGTAATAAGCGGTACCGATGCGCAGCCTGCTCCATTGCGCCTCTG
>NZ_JAYESN010000609.1:0-1001 GCF_034860625.1 Lamprobacter sp. | reverse complement strand
GCCGGTCACTTTCGTCGGGCGCGACGCGCACGACTACTCGGTCTTTACCGGCTCGCTCGGCGCGGTCTATCGCCTGACCGATCAGGTCGCCATCGCCTCCAATCTCGGCCGCGGCTTCCGCGCGCCGAGCCTGTTCGAGCTCTACGCCGATGGTGTCCACGGAGGCGTGGCCGCGATTCAGGAGGGTGATCCCAACCTGGAGCCAGAGAAATCCATCAACGTCGATCTGGGCCTGCGCTGGAACACCCCCCGGCTACAGGGCAGTGCAACGGTCTATCGCAACGCCATCAGCGACTATATCTATCTTCAAGATACCGGTCGGTCGCGCAACGGCCTACCGATCTTCGCCTACCAGCAGGACGATGCCTTGCTGACCGGACTCGAGCTGCAAGCCAGCTGGCAGCTGACCGATCAGCTTGAGCTGAGCGGCGCTTTGGATCTGGTGCGGGGCACCAATGACCGCACCGACGAGGATCTACCCTTGCTGCCCGCCGACTCGCTGCGGCTCGAGGCGACCTACTGGTTTGCCGAGCGCGGGCCGATTCGTGAGCCCTATCTGACCCTCGGCATGCGCCATGCCGCGGCCAAGGATGCCGCGCCCGGCGAGCCCTTCTCGCAGTTCGATCTGCTGCCGTTTGGGACCGCCTCGACCGATGCCTATACGCTGGCGGATCTCGATCTGGGCTTTGCCTTCCGTGCCTTCGGCAACCGTCTGGCCCGGGTCGATCTCACGGTTCGCAATCTGTTCGATACCGAGTACCGGGATTTTCTCGATACCTACAAGGGCTATGCGCTGAGCCCGGGGCGGGATATCCGGGTCAGCTTGAGTGTGCCTTTTGGGGGATGATGCTTGATGCTGAGATTGGGCGACATCTCAGAGACGTGATGGGAGCGCTGATGCCCGCGAATCTGCGCGCATGGCGATTTGCCGGTCATCACAGAACATCGCTCAGCCCCAACGCCAGCAACGCCGCAAGCGCGAACAGCAGCGGCAAGACCGC
>NZ_JAYESN010000608.1:0-1002 GCF_034860625.1 Lamprobacter sp. | reverse complement strand
GCCGGCGCACATGCCGCTGGCGGCGATGACCACCGCCGGTTGGCGGCTGTGGGCCAGGTAATTGACCATGTGCATGTGGTCGGCGTGCTGATCGACGGTGACCAGTTGATCAAAGGCGAGCGGATGGCGACCTTGCTGCAGCCGATCTTGGGCCTCGTCGTCCCAGACCTGGCGCAGGCGCCGATAGCCCTTGGTGAAGTCGGCGGCCAGGGGTGAGTCGAGCACCACTTGCAAGCGTTGCCAGTGCGGGCGGGCTTGCGCGCCACCCGCGCCGTGGGCGTGGAACAGGCCTTCAAGCTCATAAAGCAGCTCTTGGGTGCGACCGATGCTGAAGGCCGGGATGAGCACCGTGCCGCCGTCGGCAAGGGCGTGCTCGATCACCGCGCGCAGACGCTCGACGCGGGTGCCGCGGTCTTCATGGCAGCGGTCGCCGTAGGTGCTCTCGAGCACCAGGAGGTCGGCGCGCTCGGGCGGCTGCGGGGCAGGCAGCAGCGGGGTGTCGGGCGCGCCGAGGTCGCCGGAGAAGACGATGCGTTGGCGCTTGAACGCGGGCTTCTCCAAGGCATCGCCAGCTAGCCCGGCTTGGTTGGAATCGTCCTGTGCGGCGTTGGATGCTGAGCACGAGAGATCAATCTCGACATAGGCCGAGCCGAGGATGTGACCGGCGCGCTGCAGGCGGATAAGGGGTGCGCAGTCCGTCGGGTTGCTCGGGTCGTCGGCCAGCTCGAGCGGAACGACGCTACCCTGCCCGTCAAGCCGATGCCATTGCCCGAACGGCAGCGCGATGATGCGGCTGCGCAGCACGGCGAGCACCTGCTCGATCAGCCGTTGATCGCGCGTGAAACCAACCTTGAGCGCATCTTCGAGCACCAGCGGCAGCAGTTCGGCCGAGGCGGGGCTGGTAACGATCGGACCCCGGTAGCCAGCGGCAAGCAGATAGGGCAGCCGCCCGACGTGGTCGATGTGCACATGGGTGATGATCAGTGCCTGGATCGGGGCGAT
>NZ_JAYESN010000607.1:0-1004 GCF_034860625.1 Lamprobacter sp. | reverse complement strand
AACTGGCTGATCCTGCCCAGCGTCGGCCAGGAATGGCGCCTACGCGCTGGCGACGCCGTGATGTGTGTGCGCAACGACGCCTTCGCGCCCTCAACACGCGATAACCCTGGCGAGACCACCAGCCCTTTCATCCAGAGGACCGCACGATGAGCCTGGATGCCAGCGAAGATCCTCGCCTCGAGCAGATCGTCGAACGCGGCGATGCGCCCATCGCTCGCGCCACGAGCCCGCTGTGGAAGTGGGCCTTCATCGGTACCATGGCCACGCTCGGCACGGGCGTCTTGGCCGCGGTGATCTATGCCGAGCTGACCGATCCAGCGCCCAGCAATGACGACCCTGAGCCAAGCCGCTCGCAGCTGCGCTTCAACATCGGTGACTATCAGATCCCGGTCTTTGATCCGCCACCCGCCAGCGAACCGGCACCGGCACCCGAGCCCGTCCAGGTCGAGATCCCCGAGCCGCCGGTGATCCCAACCCTGCCTCAGCTGCCACCGCCAGAGCCGCGCGTTAGCTATCCAGTACCGCAACTGCCGCAAGCACTGCCGGCTGAGCCGAGCAGCAAGCCCGAAGAGACCCCGGAAGAGATCGCCCGTAAACGGCGACTCGCCTCGGCCCTCGGCGGCTCCGGCGGATCGGTCAGCACCGCGAGCAGCGGGGCAGGGGAGAACCCCGCGCACAGTCGCGGCGGCATCGACCTGTCCACCACCCGCACCGCTACTGCCATCGCGCGCCGCCTCTCGGACATGACCTTCCTGCTGCCGAAGGGGACCTACATCCCCTGCATCCTAGACACCGCCATCCAGAGCGATCAGGCCGGCATGGTCGGCTGCACCCTACCGCGCGATGTTTACGGCGCCGACGGTACCGTCGTGCTGCTCGATCGCGGCTCACAGGTGCTCGGCGAGTACCGCACCGCAAGCCTCACCTACGGCAAGCAGCGCATCTTCGTCGTCTGGGATCGGGTCCGCACCCCCGAAGGCGTCATCGTCGACATCGCTTCGCCG
>NZ_JAYESN010000606.1:0-1010 GCF_034860625.1 Lamprobacter sp. | reverse complement strand
GCCTCGTGCTCGACAACTGCGGAAGGATTGCGACTCTCTATATAAGGGAAGGTATGCGCAGCACAGCGGTCGCCGATCAGCAGCGAGTCGCACTGGGTGTAGTTGCGCGCACCCTCGGCGCGCGGACTCATGCGCACCAGACCGCGGTAGGCATTGGAGCTCTGGCCCGCGGAAATCCCCTTGGAAATGATAGTCGAGCGGGTGTTGCGCCCCAGATGAATCATCTTGGTACCGGTATCGGCCTGCTGATGATTGTTGGTCAGCGCCACCGAGTAGAACTCGCCCACGCTGTTGTCGCCGCGCAAAATGCAGCTGGGGTACTTCCAGGTCACGGCAGACCCGGTCTCCACCTGGGTCCAGGAAATGCGCGCATTGGTGTGCGCCACACCGCGCTTGGTCACGAAGTTGTAGATACCGCCCTTGCCGTCGGCATCGCCGGGGTACCAGTTCTGCACCGTGGAATACTTGATCTGTGCGTCGTCCAGCGCCACCAGCTCGACGACCGCCGCATGCAGCTGGTTCTCGTCGCGCATGGGGGCAGTGCAGCCCTCCAGATAGCTGACATGGCTGCCCTCGTCGGCAACGATCAGGGTGCGCTCGAACTGGCCGGTCTTGGCCTCGTTGATACGAAAATAGGTGGACAGCTCCATCGGGCAGCGCACGCCTTTGGGGATGTAAACGAAGGAGCCATCGGTGAACACCGCACTGTTCAGCGCGGCATAGAAGTTGTCCCGCTTGGGCACCACACTGCCCAGGTACTTGCGAATCAGATCCGGATACTCGTGCACCGCCTCCGAAATGGAGCAGAAAATCACGCCGGACTCAGCCAGCTTGCCCCTGAAGGTCGTACCCACGGAGACCGAGTCGAACACCGCATCCACCGCAACGCCGGCCAGCATTTCCTGCTCGTGCAGTGGAATGCCCAGCTTCTCGTACACACGCAGCAACTCGGGATCTACCTCATCCAGGCTCTTGGGGCCATCGGCGAAACTCTTGGGTGAGGAGTAGTA
>NZ_JAYESN010000605.1:0-1028 GCF_034860625.1 Lamprobacter sp. | reverse complement strand
CGCGCAGCTGATCGATGCTGATGTCCTCGCCAACGCGGGTGTTGCAACGGATCTCGACCCCCATGGAACGGATCACGTCGACGTCCTCATCGAGCTTGTCGTAAGGCAGCCGGTATTCCGGGATGCCGTAGCGCATCATGCCACCGGGGGCAGGCAGCGCCTCGAAGACCGTGACGCCATGACCGGCCTTGGCCAGATCGAAGGCGGCGGTGAGCCCTGCCGGCCCGGCCCCAATGATCGCGACCTGATGCCCGCTGGGCTCGCTGACACGACCCTCGGCGGCGATCTGCTTGATCCGCTCGTGCGGGACCTGGTCGATGATGTGGCGCTTGAGCCAACGGATGGCGATGGGATCACCCTCGTGCCGCGCCGCGCAGCTGGTCTCGCAGCGATGGGTGCAGACGCGCCCGCAGACATTGGAGAAGGGGTTGGTCTGATACAGCAACCGAATGCCCTGTTCGTAGTCACCATCGCGAATGGTGGCGATGTACTCGGGCACCGCCATGTGCGTCGGGCAGGTCGCGACACAGAGGCCGCAGGAGACACAGCGATCGGCCTCGAGCTTGGCCTGCTCGAGGTCGTAGCCGGCGACGATCTCGACGAAGGAGTCGGCGCGAGCCTCTGGCTCGAGCTCGCCCATGGCCACCCGCTCGGCCCCGGTGAGCCGATGTCCCTCCGGCCGCCGGTAGCCGAGCTCGGAGCTGTCCCAGTGCTTCAGATCGACGCCAGGGATGAAGCAAAAGACATCCGGATCATGGTCGACCCACTTGTACTCGTTCGACATGCTGAGCGAGCTGGTCATGCAGACATCGACACAGAGCGCGCACCAGCAGCAGCGCCCGTAGTCGATGCGCGGACGCAGACCGGAATCGCCGGGCTTGGTCGCAATCTCGGCGACGGAGACCATGTCGATCGCCGCATTCTGGCAGATCGCCTCGCAGGTGCCGCAGCCGATGCACTTCTCGATGTCGTTTTGGTGGAAGCCACGATAGCGCGGAGCGCCGGGCCGATCGTTGAGCGGATCAGCG
>NZ_JAYESN010000604.1:0-1028 GCF_034860625.1 Lamprobacter sp. | reverse complement strand
GTAATTGGTTGACGAGGGCATGCATCTCTTCGGGTGCCGCGCCGGCAGTGAGGGCGCTGATAACGGCGTCGATCTCATGGCTGGGCCAAGCGACGGCGCGTTGACCAATCTTGACCGGGCGTGGCAGCACGCCTGCGGCGATATCGGCATAGACACTGGCGCGGGAGCGGCCGATGCGACGTTCAACTTCGGGGCGGCGGAGGAGAGAGAGGGTGTGAGACATCGTTGCGGCATCCTGGTTGTGGAGATCAGTGCTGGGCGGGATAAGTCCCGCGCCCAGCGTGCTGTCTTCAGAAATCAGGAAGCGCCGCCGGTGCTTAATACCGGGCTTGGCCTAACGGCTGGTCAGGGATCGCAAGGCCCTTGCGGGCAGCCTGACGCTGAAGACCTTGCTAGCATCCACTCAAGCCGACTTCGCCCGCGATAGTGAAAGATCATCAATTTCGACACGTTTTGCGACGCAGCATTGCCTGCTGGTCTTCGCAGCCAGGGATTTTCTCCGCTATTGTCAGATGGGCAACGCTCTGAATCGAGCAACCGCGTTGCCGTTTTGGTAACCGTTCACGGCCTCCTGAACCCGAACTAGCTGACCCCTTTGGTCCTAGACTCAGAGCCGAGACCCGGTTAAGGTTGGCACATGCATCCGATCATGCACGCATCACAAGGCCGGCGCTGTTCGCCCGCGCTCGGGTTGATCACACTGAGCGATGACACCTGAGCAGGCACAAGCGATCTATGCGGCCGGGGAACAGGCGGTCATCGATCGCCTGTGTGCGCTCGATGCGCAGGTGCAGTCAGCTCAGCAGGAGATCGACACGCTGCAGCGCAAGCTCGCGCAGCGTGAGAAGAACGCCTCGACGTCGAGCAAACGCCCGTCGTCTGATGACCTCACCAAGCCCCATCAAGGCGCCAAGAACACCCCTAAGGGCCAGGGCAACACGATCGGCGGCCAACCCGGCCATCCGAAACACAGCCGCCCGCCGTATCCGCCCGAGACGCTCTCCAAGCTCCACGAGCACCGCGCCATC
>NZ_JAYESN010000603.1:0-1032 GCF_034860625.1 Lamprobacter sp. | reverse complement strand
TAGCGGGTATCCAGCACCTCGAACAGCACACCGCGAGGATCTTGCTCCGGCGCATCGATCACATCGTCGAGCACTAGCAGGTCGGGCGCGCTGAGCTGCGCGAAGGCCTCGGCCTCGGAGCCCTGGGATCGAGATGCGCTGGCGTCGCGCAGGCTGCGCAGTGCGCTGGGCAGCGAGACATACCAGCCGCGTTGTCCGGCGCGCACCAGGGTCGCGAGGATGGCGCAGGCCAGGTGGGTCTTGCCGGTGCCTGGGCCGCCGAGGAGCAGCAGTGTTTCGCCGGGTCGTTGGCCAGCGCTGAGGGCGCAGGCATAGTCCTGGCAGATCGAGCGCGCCAGCACCTGCTCGGCGATGTCGGCCTGATAGTCGGCGAAGCCTTTGCTGCGAAAGCGCTCAGGGATGCCGCTGGCGGCCAGGTGTCGCTGCCATTGCCGCTCGAGGGCCTTGCGCCGCATGGCCATAAGGCTGCGCACTTCCTGCCGACCCCGCTCGGCAAGGTCTTCGGCGGACAGCAAGGGGCCACCCAGGCGTGATCCGGCCCGCAAACCCACAAGCCGAATGCCAGTCGGCTGCGCGGCATGGCGCGAGATCGGAGGGCGTTTGTCCATGGGCTGACCTCTGCGGCTGGGGTGGGCAATGGCGGTCGTGGTCCCAGGCTGATGATTCGTCCTCGGCGCTTGGGCCTCATTCCATTCGCGCGGTAGGGTTGAGCGCATTCGTTGCGCCGGACTCATCGACCGCCAGCCATTCATGACAGCGAGCACTATAACCGGGTTTTCATCGGTTGCCTAGTCGATGAATGGCAAAGGTCATCGCAACGCCAATGGCGATGCAACCGATGCATCGACGGCCACCGAGCGAATCGATGCGGCCATGCTCGACGCGCGCGAATCCCATCAACGTCAACAACAACAGAAACTAAGAAAGAGAAAGACGTTGTTGTTGTAGACGTTGTAGAAGAGCGCGACGCTGAATCCACGTCAGCGGCCTCAAGTGGTCTGTTTGCACCCCGCATCGAGCGATCAAGCCGAG
>NZ_JAYESN010000602.1:0-1034 GCF_034860625.1 Lamprobacter sp. | reverse complement strand
CGACGAAGAAGGCGAGCGAAAAGACAAGCAAGGCGGTATGAGCTTTGACAGAAATCGCCTAAGGCGTCGCTCAGAGACTCAGCAGCGTCATCATCCGCTCCACCGAGCAAGCCTCGAACGCTGCCTGATCGGCGCAGATGGCGAGAATCGCATCGCTATTCTTCTGGCTGATGCGCCCGCGCAGATAACGCTCGAACTTGGCCTCCAGCAGCGGGATGCCCTCTCCCCGCCGCCGGCGATGACCGACCGGATAGTCGACGCTGACCTTGTCGGTGCTCGAGCCATCATTGAAGAACACCTGCACCGCGTTACCGATCGCCCGCTTGTCCGGCTCCAGATACTCGCGGGTGAAGCGCTCGTTTTCGACCACCTCCATCTTGGCGCGTAACTGATCGATCAGCGGATTCGCGGCAGCGCTGTCTTCGTAATCGTCGGCATCGAGACTGCCCTGGATCAGCGGCACCGCGACCATGTATTGCAGGCAATGATCGCGATCGGCCGGATTGCTCAGCGGCCCGGTCTTATTGATGATCCGATCGCCGGATTCAGTGGTCTCGATCAGGATGCGCTCGATCTCGCCGAGCCGATCCTTGACCTGTGGATGCAGGGTGATCGCTGCCTCGACCGCAGTCTGGGCGTGGAACTCGGCCGGATAGCTGATCTTGAACAGCACGTTCTCCATCACATAGGCGCCGAACGGCTGCTGCAGTTGGATCGGCTTGCCGCCGAAGCTGACATCCTGGAAGCCCCAGCCCTTGGCCGTCAGCGCCGAGGGATAGCCGATCTCGCCGCTGGCCGCGATCAACGCCAGGAAGAGCCCGCGAGAGGAGGCATCACCGGCCGCCCAGGACTTGCGCGGGCCGGTGTTGGGTGCATGCCGATAGGTGCGCAGCGCTGAGCCATCGAGCCAGGCATGGGACACGGCGCTCAACACCTCGTCACGGCTGCAGCCAAGCATCGCCGCCGACACCGCCGCCGAGGCAACCCGCACCAGCAGCACATGGTCCAGCCCGACCCGGTTGAAGCTGTTCTCA
>NZ_JAYESN010000601.1:0-1040 GCF_034860625.1 Lamprobacter sp. | reverse complement strand
TGGTCGCATGGGTGACGCCGGGCTGGGCGCGGACGGTCTCCTCGATCTCGGCAAGCTCCGACGCGGTGATGTCGATGTCCGTGCCCTGAGGCAGGTAGATGTCCACCACGAACTGTGGCCGCGCCGATTCCGGCATGAAGCCGGGCGTCACAAAGCCGAAGCCCAGGACGCCCGCCACCAGCAGCGCCAGCAGCGCGAGCCCGGTGCCGAGCCGATGCCGCAGCAGTGTGCGCAGCAGGGCCCGGTAGCCGTCGAGCACCGGCTGCCGGGCGCCGTCCACCTCCGCCCCCGGCTTGACCTTGAGAAAGACCACGCAGAGCAGTGGTGTGATGGTCACCGCCAGGACCCAGCTCAGCAGCATCGAGTAGAGGATCACCCAGAACAGCGAGCCGGCGTACTCACCCATGTCCGTCGGCGAGAGTCCGATGGCGCTGAAAGCGAGGATGCCGACGGCGGTGCCGCCGAGTAGCGGCCACTGCGTCGCCTGGACCACATCGATGGCCGCCTGGCGGGGGTCCTCGCCCCGCTGCAGGCGCACCAGGATGCCATCGGTGACGACGATGGCATTGTCGACCAGCATGCCGAGCGCAATGATCAGCGCGCCGAGCGAGATGCGCTGCATGGCGATGCCGTCCAGGTACATCGCGATCAGGGTGCCGGCCACCGTCAGCACCAGCACGATGCCGACCACCAGCGCACTACGCAGCCCCATGAAGAGCACCAGCACGCCGACGACGATGACCACTGCGGCGACCAGGTTCCAGACGAAGCCATCGACCGCCGCGCGTACCGAGTCGGATTGGTAGGAGACGACGTTCAGCTCCATGCCCACCGGCCGCTGGGATTCCAGCTCGGCGAGCCGCGCGCGCACCGCATCGCCCATCGCGACCACATTGCCGCCGGCGACATTGGACACGCCGAGGCCGATCGCCAGCTGCCCGTCATAGCCCACCAGCACCCGCGGCGGCTCGACGACGTCGCGGCTGATCTGTGCCACGTCCTTGAGGAAGATGACCTGCTCGCCGCCGCCGGCGCCGAGC
>NZ_JAYESN010000600.1:0-1040 GCF_034860625.1 Lamprobacter sp. | reverse complement strand
GGGTCGCATGGGTGACGCCGGGCTGGGCGCGGACGGTCTCCTCGATCTCGCCAAGCTCCGCGGCCGTAACGGCGATGTCGGTGCCCTGGGGCAGGTACAGGTCGACGACGAACTGCGGCCGCGCCGATTCCGGCATGAAGCCGGGCGTCACAAAGCCGGAGCCCAGGACGCCCGCTACCAGCAACGCCAGCAACGCGAGCCCGGTGCCGAGCCGATGCCGTAGCAGCGAGCGCAGCAGGCTCCGGTAGCCGTTGAGCACCGGCTGCCGGGTGCCGTTGGCCTCCGTCGCCGGCTTGACCTTGAGGAAGACCACGCAGAGCAGTGGTGTGATGGTCACCGCCAGCACCCAGCTCAGCAGCATCGAGTAGAGGATCACCCAGAACAGCGAGCCGGCGTACTCACCCATGTCCGTCGGCGAGAGACCAATGGCGCTGAAGGCGAGGATGCCGACGGCGGTGCCGCCGAGTAGCGGCCACTGCGTCGCCTGGACCACGTCGATGGCCGCCTGGCGGCGGTCCTCGCCCCGCTGCAGGCGTACCAGGATGCCATCGGTGACGACGATGGCATTGTCGACCAGCATGCCGAGCGCAATGATCAGCGCACCGAGCGAGATGCGCTGCATGGCGATGCCGTCCAGCTGCATCGCGATCAGGGTGCCGGCCACCGTCAGCACCAGCACGATGCCGACCACCAGCGCACTGCGCAGCCCCATGAAGAGCACTAGCACGCCGACCACGATCACCACCGCCGCGACCAGGTTCCAGACGAAGCCATCGACCGCTGCGCGCACCGAGTCGGACTGGTAGGAGACGACGTTCAGCTCCATGCCCACCGGTCGCTGGGATTCCAGCTCGGCGAGCCGCGCGCGCACCGCATCGCCCATCGCGACCACATTGCCGCCAGCGACATTGGACACGCCGAGGCCGATGGCCGGCTGCCCGTCATAGCCCACCAGCACCCGCGGCGGCTCGACGACGCTGCGGCTGATCCGCGCCACGTCCTTGAGGAAGATCACCTGCTCGCCGCCACCGGCACCGAGT
>NZ_JAYESN010000599.1:0-1044 GCF_034860625.1 Lamprobacter sp. | reverse complement strand
GACCACGTTAACGGTCGCTGTCCCGAAATCGTTGACGTCATGACGCGCGAAGACCCTAGCGCCGGGGCTGATGGAGACTGGCAGAGCCTGGCCGGCGCGGGTGCCTGCTGAGAGGCGATCGGCTAGACTCTCCTCATGACAGCCGACACCCAAGCCACGGACACCAGCGACAAGCCTGACGACGACAGCCCCTGGAAAGAGGCCCTCGAGCGGTTCTTCCCGGAGTTCCTCGCGCTGCTGTTTCCAACCATCCATGCCGAGATCGACTGGTCAAAGGGCATGCAGTTTCTCGACAAAGAGTTCCAACAGATCGTCCGTGAGGCCAAGACCACCCGGCGTTATGCGGATAAGCTCGTTGGCGTCACCCGCCGCGACGGCACGCCGGTCTGGGTGCTGATCCATGTCGAAGTGCAAGGCGACCCGGAGACCGCCTTTGCCGAGCGGATGTACACCGACCACTATAAAATCCGCGATGTCTATCAAGTGCCGGTCGCCAGCCTGGCGGTCCTTGCCGATGCCGACCGAGGCTTCCGCCCAACGCAGTACAGTGCCGCGCTCTGGGACTGCCGGGTCGAGTTCCAATTCCCTGTGGTCAAACTGCTCGACGACACCACACCCGAGCGCTGGGCCGAACTGGAAGCCAGTGACAATGTCTTCGCCCTGGTCGTGATGGCGCAGATCCGCGCCAAGGTCACCGATGATGCCGAGACGCTCAAAGGCTGGAAATTCCGCCTGATGCGCTTGATGTATGAGCGCGGCCACGAGTGCGCGCTGATTGAAGAGGTGTTACGCCTGATCGACTGGATGATCCGCCTGCCCGCGGCACTGGAAGCAGAATTTCGTCAAGCACTTTATGCCTACGAGGAGCAACAGCGTATGCCGTATGTGACCACCGTTGAACGCGCGGGGATTCAGAAGGGCTTGCAGCAGGGCCTGCAAAAGGGCTTGCAGCAGGGCTTGCAGCAGGGGATGCAAAAGGGCTTGCAGCAGGGCGAGGCCAGGACACTGCTGCGCCAACTCACTCAGAAATTCGGCCCCGAAGCG
>NZ_JAYESN010000598.1:0-1047 GCF_034860625.1 Lamprobacter sp. | reverse complement strand
AACGAGAGGCGCCTTCTAGTACTTCCTAAGCTGAAGAGGGCTAGTAGGGGGTTCTCAGCCTGCGGAGAGGTTGGTTATTGGCGAAAGTGCTCGGTGCTATGTCTATCACGTGGCTTGGGTGGGCGCTGCGGGCGTAGCCCGCGAGTCCCGACCGCTAACCTGTGTGTAGATCGCCAGCTTGTCGGGTTGGGGGGAGGGCGATACGGCGCGAAGCGCCGGGAGTCCCTCTCCCCAACCCAGCGATCACCCAACGCGCGCGTACGCGGGCGCGCGCGCGCATTTTTAATATTTATACTTTTCCCCTTTTAGGGGCTTTCATGTCATTGAATTTATTTGGAAATCGAGACGATATAGGGACAGATTTAGGCCAATATAGGGACAGATTTAGGCCAATATAGGGACAGATTTAGGCTTGATAAGGGGACAGATTTAGGCTATTTGGGGACAAAAATATAAAATCCTTAAATAGTCATGACAGAAAAAGACCTCCAGGTCTGCAAGAGCAACGCCCTCGTTGAGGCCTCTTACCGGCTCTCGGTCGCCGAGCAGCGCATCATGCTCGCGTGCATAGCCCAGATCAGACGTGATCAGCAGATCACCGACGAGGTGCTCTACAGCGTCAGCGCGACAGACATTGCAGAACTGACAGGTTCGACGACAAACGCAGACTACTCAGAGCTGAAAAAAGCCGCGTTGCGACTGAAGCGCCGCGAAGTCCGGATTGCATACGAGCCCAACGGTGGCGGTAAAAAACCCGAGGTCATGGTCGCGTCCTGGGTGCAGTCCATCGTCTACGCAGAAGACGCCGGCCTCGTGCGGCTGCGCTTCAACAAAGACATGCTGCCCTATCTCTGCCAGCTCACCGAGCAGTTCACCCGTTATGCGCTCGCTGATGTCGCCAAGATGAGCAGCGCTTACGCGATTCGGATCTACGAGTTTCTGATCCAATGGCGTGGCGCTGGAGAGCGGGTCATCGATCTCGACTGGTTGCGCGAAGCTTTACAGCTTGAAGGGCGTTATCCAGCGATAAAGGATTTCAAGAAACGT
>NZ_JAYESN010000597.1:0-1047 GCF_034860625.1 Lamprobacter sp. | reverse complement strand
ACGGATTTCGTCGCCCAACCCGGCGACAACAACGACATTGACGTCAGCAAGCTCAGCCTGGAGGGGGAGGGCGGCGACAGCGTCACCCTGACCAGCAGCGCCGTTGAGATCAGCGACGCCACCCAGTTCAGCGTCACCCTGAATGCGGCCGACCAGGCCGCCGTCAACCAGCTCTTCAACAAAGACGGCGCCAGCTCAACGGGCGGCACGACCTACAACCTGGCCGCCGCCGAAGACTGGGCCGCCGGGGTCGATGCCAGCGTCACTGTGGCCGATCTGACCGGCAACGGCATCACGGTCAGCAACGTCGCCGCGCCCACCATCGCCAGCGCCACCTACAACGGCAGAACCGGCGTGCTCGAGGTCACCGGCAGCGGATTCCTCAAGCGTGACGGCGCGGACAACGATATCGATGCCAGCCGCTTCACCATCACCGGCGAAGCGGGCGGCACCTACACCCTTATCGATACGGCCGATGTCGAGATCAGCAGCGCGACCCGCTTCAGCCTGACCCTGTCGGAGACCGACAAAGCCGCCGTTAATGCCTTGATCAACCAGAACGGCACCGCGTCAAGCGACAACACCACCTACAACCTGGCGGCTGCGGAAGACTGGGCATTGGGTGCCGATACGGCGGTTGATGTCGCTGATCTGACCGGCAATGGGATCACCGCGACTGTTAACCAACCGCCGCTGATCACCAGCAACCTCGGCGGCGGCACCGCTGCCGTGAACGTGGCGGAAAACAGCACCGCGGTCACCACCGTCACCGCCACCGATGACGACAATGACACCCTCACCTTCAGCATTACCGGAGGCGCCGACCAGGATTTGTTCCAGATCGATGCCAACAGCGGTGTGCTGAGTTTCAAGACTGCCCCGGACTTCGAGAACCCGAGCGACAGCGACACCAACAACAGCTATGAGGTCGTGGTTCAAGCCAGTGACGGCAACGGCGGCAGCGACACGCAGAGCATCACGGTCAGCGTCACCGACGTTAATGAGAAAACCGGTGGTGGTGGAACCCCAGCGCTAGAACCTGACCCG
>NZ_JAYESN010000596.1:0-1050 GCF_034860625.1 Lamprobacter sp. | reverse complement strand
GAGAACCGCATAAAGACCTCCATTGTCAGCGGCACCTTGCAGACCTGCGCCGATCTTGGCATGCGGGTTATCGCCGAAGGGGTGGAAACCGAGGGTGAGTTCAACACCCTGCGCGCGCTTGGTGTGAAGCTGTATCAAGGTTATCTCTTTGCCCGGCCCGGCTTTGAAAGCCTGCCCGAGGTGAACTGGCCATCACCCTGCTGAGCCCGGCGCCCGCGTGCTGATCCGCAACGCCGGCGAGAACGCACTGCTGGTCTATTTGGCCAAGCAGGGCGAACAGCCAAGCCCCACAGTCTCGGCCAGGGTACAGGCGCTGGTTGAAGCCTTGCCCCAGGCACTTGGCGCGCTGTTGTTGGACATGATTCCCTCCTACACCTCGGTACTGGTGCTATACGACGCCACCGCGCTGGATGCGATCACCCTGCGACGACGCCTGAGAGAGCTGGTGGAGGGGCTGGCGTCAAAGCCTGCGCCACCTGGCCGCGTGGTGGAACTGCCGGCGTGGTACGCACCGGAAGCTGGTGCTGATCTGGAATCGCTGGCTGCGCACGCGCGAATCAGCACAGATGAATTGATCGCTGTGCACAGCGGCACCGAATACCGCGTCTACGCCATCGGTTTCGCGCCCGGCTTTGCCTACCTGGGCGAGGTAGACGCCCGCATCGCCGCGCCGCGCCTGCCTAGCCCGCGCGCACAGGTGCCGCGCGGCAGCATCGGTATTGCCGACCGGCAGACCGCCGTCTATCCCACCGCCTCACCCGGCGGCTGGAACCTGATCGGGCGCTGCCCGCTGCGTCTGTTTGACCCCTCGGCCATCCCGTGCATGCCGCTGGCCGTGGGCGACCGCGTGCGCTTCAGACCCATAGGGCGGGAGGAGTACCTGGCGCTGGGCGGTGAGCCTTGATCCTCGCCATTTCCATTATTCCAGCCAAAAAAAAGGGCGCCCCAAGGCGCCCTTTTTTTGGCTCTCTGATCGGCAGCCCGGCAGCTGACGCGGCCGGGCATGCCCCTTGGGTACACTGCTTAACCGCTCAGAGCGAGCCCTGTACA
>NZ_JAYESN010000595.1:0-1062 GCF_034860625.1 Lamprobacter sp. | reverse complement strand
ATTTCCAGCGTTTCAGGGTCTCGGCATCGTCGGTGACCTTGGCGCGGATCTGCGCCATCACCACCAGGGCAAAGACATTGTCGCTCGCTTCCAGCTCGGCCCAGCGCTCGGGGTCAGTGTAGTCGAGCAGTTTGACCATTGGGAAGCGAAACGCGATCCCGCAGCCCCAGCGGGCGTGGCGAAATGACTTGGGGCGAAAGCTCGCGGTGGTATCGGTTAAGACCGCGAGGCTGACGACATCGGTTTGGTAACGATCCCGCAGGCGGGTCTGATACAGAAACATCCGCGCGCTAAAGTCGCTTTCGGCGTCACCCTGGACTTCGACATGGATCAGCACATAAAGATCGCTGCCGTCGTTGGCACGCACGCGCGCGAGTTTGTCGGCATAGCGGCGACCACGCGGGCTATTGCCGCCGATCTGCTGGAGTTCTTTATCGAGAAACTCCGGTGCCACGCTCCAGTCGATCTGGTCATAGATGGCCGGAAACAGCAGCGCGAGAAACTCCGGAAAGAACCGCTCCAACGCCTCTTTCCAGGGGCTGTCGTAGTCGGGTTTGTCGCTGGTGTCAGCGGCTTGGGTGTCGGCTGTCATGGGGGTGAGTTTAGCCGATTTGGTGGCGGGGGTGGGAGCGGCTTTCGCCGCGAACAGCGCGCCCTGCCAGCCCAGAGGAATTAAGTATACTGTCCCCGGAATTCCCCGGGTTCTCTCGCGCCGCCCTCGCCCTCGGCAGCTACCACCGCAAGTTCTTCATCAGCCACAACCCGGATGCCTGGGCGCTGGCGGATGTGGTGTTGGAGATGGCGGCGCTAAGGGACGTTGGTTGATGTCGCCAGCGTGGCCTGAGAGCCTCAGTGGAAGATGGTCTCGGGGCTGTCGGCGCTGAGGATGCGCCCCAGCCAAGTGTCGAGTTGCTCAAGTTCGGCTTGCTCAATGCGCTCTCGGTGTGCTTGCACGGCCTCGGGGCCGAATTTTTGATCGAGCAAGCGGAGGATTGTCCTGGCCTCGCCCTGCTGCACTCCCAGCTCCATCCCCTGCTGCACTCCCAGCTCCATCCCCTTCTG
>NZ_JAYESN010000594.1:0-1065 GCF_034860625.1 Lamprobacter sp. | reverse complement strand
CGCGAGCTGCCTGCGCTTTTGCGCGAGGATCCTGCCTTTCGCGAGTATGTGCTAGAGCTGACGCGTACACATCATCCTTCACGCGGAGAGACCGAGGATTGGTTTCACGCCATGCTGGGGGAATTGCGCCGCGACCGGGCGGAGCAGGCGCGCAAATGGGAAACCCAGGAACTCAAGTGGCAAGAGCAGCAGGCACAAGCTGAGCGCGATCGGGCGGAACAGGCGCACAAATGGGACGAGCAGCAGGCACAAGCCGAGCGCGATCGGGTGGAGCAGGCGCACAAATGGGAAGAAAGCAACCGGCACTTCGACCGTGTCCATGAGGAAATCATGGCGCAGACCAAGAAGTTCGACCGCAGCATTGGAGCCTTGGGTGCGCGTTGGGGGATCCAGTCTGAGCGGGCCTTTCGCAACGCGCTGGCCGGCATCCTCGAGGAGAGCTTTGGCGTGCAGGTGGTCAACGTCACCGAATTCGACGCGGAAGGCGTGGTGTTCGGCCGACCGGATCAGATCGAGCTCGACATCATCGTCAAGAATGGCGTGCTGTTGATCTGCGAGCTGAAATCCTCGATCGATAAAGCCGGCCTCTACAGTTTCGAGCGCAAGGCGCGTTTCTATGAACGGCTCCATCAGCGCCAGGCCCAGCGGCTGATCGTCATTTCGCCGATGGTCGAGGCGCGCGCGCGCGAGGTCGCCGAGCGACTCGGCATTGAGATTTACCACGATTCCACCGACGTGACCTCGCTCGATGGCGAGGCGTAAGCGCGGTTGACGGGCCAAGCGATGCGTTCGCGGCATCGGTCACGGCGCGCTCTTGATCCGCACCACGCGCTCGCTGGTCTCGGCCGGTACCGAGCGCATGCTGGTCGACTTCGGTAAGGCCAATCCAATCGACAAGGCGCGCCAGCAGCCGGATAAGGTCAAGCAGGTGCTGGAGAAGGTCAAGACCGATGGCCTGATGCCGACGGTGGAGGCGGTGCGCAGCAAGCTGGAACAGCCGTTGGCGTTGGGATATTGCGGCTGTGGCGCCAGGACAAGGGCCAGAAGGCCTGTGCCGCAGCCTTT
>NZ_JAYESN010000593.1:0-1066 GCF_034860625.1 Lamprobacter sp. | reverse complement strand
CAGCTGTTCATCGACGACTGTGGTCCCACCATGGCGGTCATCGACGCCAGCAGCGGCGAGCAGCGCTCGGCGCAGATCTTCGTCGCCGTGCTCGGGGCCTCCAGTTACACCTATGCGGAGGCGACCTGGAGTCAATCGCTGCCGGACTGGATCGGCTCGCATCAGCGCGCCTTCGCCTTCTTTGGCGGCGTGCCCGAGCTACTGGTCCCGGACAACCTGCGCGCGGCGGTGCGCACACCGGATCGCTACGACCCCGAGCCTAACGCCACCTACCTCGAGCTGGCCCGTCATTACGCCACAGCGATCCTGCCGGCACGGCCCTACAAACCCAAAGACAAGGCCAAAGCGGAGGTCGCCGTGCAGGTGGTCGAGCGCTGGGTCCTGGCACGGCTGCGCCACCAGCGCTTCTTTTCCCTGCATGAGCTCAATGTCGCCATCGCCGAGCTGCTCACCGAGCTCAACGCGCGCCCGTTCCAGAAGCTGCCTGGCTCGCGGCGAGAGCTGTTTGAGCAGTTGGATCGCCCGGTCCTCAAGGCGCTGCCGGCGCAGCCGTTCGAGTATGCCGAGTGGCGCCACGCCAAGGTCGGTATCGACTATCACATTGCCGTTGAGGGGCGCTTCTATAGCGTCCCACACCGCCTCGTCGGTGAGCGCGTGGAGGTGCGCCTCAGCGCCGAGAGCGTGGAGGTCATGCACGGTGGTCAGCGCGTGACAGTGCATCCACGCCGCGGTAGCCAGCGCTTCTCCACCCTGGAGGAGCACATGCCCAAGGCCCATCAAGCCCATCGCCAATGGTCCCCAGGGCGGTTCATGAACTGGGCGCAGACGATCGGCCCGGCGACGCTGGCGGTGGTGAAGCATCAATTCAGTGATCGCCCGCATCCCGAGCACGGTTACCGGGCCTGTCTGGGGCTGCTGAAACAGGCACGCGGCTATGGCCCAGAACGCCTGGAGGCCGCCTGTGCACGGGCGCTGGCGATCGGTGCTCCGCAGTCTCGCAGTGTGAGCTCCATCCTCAAGCAGGGGCTCGATCAGCAACCGCTTGAGGCCGAGGCCGATGTGCAAC
>NZ_JAYESN010000592.1:0-1066 GCF_034860625.1 Lamprobacter sp. | reverse complement strand
AAGCTGTTCATTGACTACTGCGGTCCCACCATGGCGGTCATCGACGCCAGCAGCGGCGAGCAGCGCTCGGCGCAGCTCTTCGTCGCCGTGCTCGGGGCCTCCAGCTACACCTACGCCGAGGCGACTTGGAGTCAATCCCTGCCGGACTGGATCGGCTCACATCAGCGCGCCTTCGCCTTCTTTGGCGGCGTGCCCGAGCTGCTGGTCCCGGACAACCTGCGCGCGGCGGTGCGTACACCCGACCGTTACGACCCCGAGCCCAACGCCACCTACCTGGATCTGGCCCGTCATTACGGCACGGCGATCCTGCCGGCACGGCCCTACAAACCCAAAGACAAGGCCAAAGCCGAAGTCGCGGTCCAGGTGGTCGAACGCTGGGTCCTAGCACGGCTGCGCCACCAGCGCTTTTTCTCCCTGAGCGAACTCAACGGCGCCATCGCTGAGTTGCTCACGGACCTCAACGCGCGCCCGTTCCAGAAGCTGCCTGGCTCGCGGCGGGAGCTGTTCGAGCAGTTGGATCGCCCGGCCCTCAAGGCGCTGCCGGCGCAGCCGTTCGAGTATGCCGAGTGGCGCCATGCCAAGGTTGGGATCGATTATCACATCAGCATTGAGGGGCGCTTCTATAGCGTCCCGCACCGTCTCGTCGGCGAGCGCGTGGAGGTGCGTCTCAGCGCCGAGAGCGTGGAGGTCATGCACCGTGGCCAACGCGTGACGGTGCATCCACGTCGAGGCGCTCAGCGCTTCTCCACCCTGGAGGAGCACATGCCCAAGGCCCATCAAGCCCATCGCCAATGGTCCCCAGGGCGGTTTATGAACTGGGCGCAGACGATCGGCCCGGCAACGCTGGCGGTGGTCAAGCATCAGCTCACCGATCGCCCGCATCCGGAGCATGGCTACCGGGCCTGCCTGGGGCTGCTGAAACAGGCGCGCAGCTATGGCCCACAACGCCTCGAGGCGGCCTGTGCACGGGCGCTGGCGATCGGTGCTCCGCAGTCTCGCAGTGTGAGTTCCATCCTCCAGCAGGGGCTCGATCAGCAACCGCTTGAGGCCGAGGCCGATGGGCAAT
>NZ_JAYESN010000591.1:0-1083 GCF_034860625.1 Lamprobacter sp. | reverse complement strand
TCATTCGACTGCGCTCTTCAGGGTGGGGTGACGGTCCAGGCGGTTTTCGCACTCAAGGCAGAGGCACCGCCGACAAAGGGATGAGGATCGATTGCTCGCAGCGACTTTTTGAGTGTGGTCTTTGCCGTTGCCGGGTCAATCACCTGTGGGAACAGCTTTGATGGGCTCTGCGGCTGTTCCAAGAGGAAAGCCACTCGAAGGCGGCCTGCCTGCATCGCATCGACGGCAAATTGGCGGGAAAGGCTGTCATTTGCGGCCACACGTCCAGCGGCCAGACCGGCGAGCGTATCGCGCACCTTGCGAGCGACCTCCGGGAACAGGCCTTCAGGCTTGGTTCGTCGGTGGCGTCGATAATCCTTAACTTCGATCATCCAAAGCGCTTCCCGTTGAGGGTCCAAGGCCAGTAGATCCACTGCCTTCGACGAGGCCAGACCATTGAAATGAAAGCGGTAATAGGTGCATTCGTCATACTTGAGCCAGGTCCATCCTATCGGAAGGTCGAAGAGGAACCGATCCACCCTGACGCTTGGCATGGAATCAATCCATCACTTCCAGGAATCGACCTGACTGGGCCAGGTCGGCCTCCAGAGAGAGAATCGGGTCCACGTCCTCGAATGATGCGCCTCGGGACACCTTGACCCCTTGCTGCGACGGGGCGAGCGCGAAGAAGACCCGTGCCACCTTTGCGTAATCCGGCTGGCGAAGCAATATCTCGACCTCCCGGAGCACGAACAGGCTGTGGGTGGCGAGGACCACCTGAACCCCCATGCCCGCCAGCGCGACAAGCACCTCGATCAACGGACGTGTCAGCGCCGGATTGAGGTTGGCCTCCGGCTCATCCCAAAACAGCGTACTGCCTGTTTCAATGACCTGGTTTTTCACCAAGTACAGCAGCATGCCGAGTTTACGGAAGCCCTCGGCAAGCAACTGGGGTTCCAGACAGTCGCCACTCGACTCACGCAACAAGAGCTTGCCCTTTTCCAGGATGAATTCGCCTCCAATGTAGCCAGACAATCCCTTCAACAACTGCGGCAATAATTCCGAAGGTTGTTGACTTTCCGGAACAGTCATCGCAACAGCGAG
>NZ_JAYESN010000590.1:0-1095 GCF_034860625.1 Lamprobacter sp. | reverse complement strand
GATGTCGTCGGCACTGACGATCTGGGCATAGCCGAGCAGGCCGCCGAAGACCTCGGTCAGGAACTGCCCTTGGAGCTGCTTTTCCTTGACCGAGCCGAGCGCCCCGCTAGCGGCGCTGTTGGCCCAGCGTTGGGCGATCTCGGCCTGGACGGGGTTGCACTCGATGTGAGCGGCTTCGAGTGCCTCACTGAGCAAGCGGGCGTTGAACAGCGGTTTGAAGGGGTCGCGCACCCGATTCCTCCTGCATGGCTTCTGGTGAGCAGATAACCCGACAAGTCATCATGACTTACGCTGTTCTGCGGCCAGTCGAGCGCGGACTTGCTCAGCCGTGACCGCTGACGCAGGATCGGCCTTCAAGGCATCGTAGGCGGGTCCGACCTGTTGACACAGCCATGCGTCCACGGCGCGATCACGGGCAAGGCGTGCACGCAAGCCCTCGCGAATCACCTCACTGTCGGAGGCATACTCGCCCCCACGGACTCTCGCTTTCACCTCTTCGACCAGATCGTTCGGTAACCTAATACTGGGCTGTTGGGTTGAACGCACGATTGTCTCCGATCTGACAAGTAGGATTGAATCCTACCTGATCAGCGCTTAGGTCGCCGAGCGCGTGCTCAACGCCACCGGGGGCACGCTGATGTCGCCGGCCTTCGTCGAGGCCTTTCGCGGGCTCGCCGGCCGCATCCTCTATACGGACACCGCCCATCGGCGCATCGAGTGCGAGCATAGCGCAAACGAGCGGATGTCGGCCCAGCGTCCTCAAGGCGACGAACCGCATCGCATCCCAGTGCCTCGACGGGCGTGGGATGGCAAAGCGCTATACTCAAGCCTGACTTGCCGCCAGGCCTTTTTCAGGAGATTCGGTGATGCCGTCTGTTCAATTCAATACCCTGTTGGGTGAAGATCATCAGCTGCAACTCATCGTGCCCGAGGAGATACCCGCCGGCGCGGTCAATGTTGTCGTGACTGCGAAACTCACTCCACAGAATGACGCCAAGCAAACGCTCAGCGAGCTTTTCGCGGAACTCGACCAGATGCCCTGTCTGCCGCTGAGCCGTGAAGAGGTCGATCGCACCATCGCCGAAGAGCGTGCGA
>NZ_JAYESN010000589.1:0-1105 GCF_034860625.1 Lamprobacter sp. | reverse complement strand
TGTTGCTCACCCGATCAAACAGTCGACCCGCAGCGGCACCCACCAGTGAAGATCCTACACTGAACTCCAGCTGCAGGCTGATCTTGCAGGCCGCATCACCCAGGGCCTGGAAGCGCCAGCAACCGGCAAAGCGCTCAAAGGGACCGTCCTTGAGTTGCAGCGCAATGGACTCGGGCGCGCTCAACGTATTGAGGGTAATGAAGCTCTGCGCGAATCCCGCGCGCGCCAGATCCAGCCGAGCCTCCATGCTGCATTCATCCGCATGCAGCACCTCGGCACCAACACAGCCCTCCATGTACTGCGGGTAGGCCTCAACGTCGTTCACCAGGTCAAACAGTTGGCGTGGCGTGTAGGGCAGCAGCGCACTGCGATTGATCGCGGGCATGGAGGCAAAACCTTTGCGATGGATTCAGGGGCATCAAGGGCCCGACGCGACTCAACCGGGCGCCAGTGCGTGGAACCATACGATAAGCACGCCGAACGGGGCAACATAACGCAGTAGCAACAGCCAGCCATGGTAGAACCACGTGCTCTCACGGCCCAGTGCTGCACGCACGTGCGACTCAGGCAACAGCCAGCCGACAAAAACCGCTACTGCCAGGGCGCCCAGCGGCAGCAGACCCTCGACCAACAGGCGATCCGATAACTGCAGCAGACCCGAGAACGCTGACTCAGGCTGCAGCGACAGCGCACCCAGCACCGCCAGTGACCACACCAGAGCAAACATCACCACACTGGCGCGTATGCGCGTCAGACCCAGACGTTGTTGCAGGGTGCTGACCAGGGGCTCGAACAACGCCACCACCGAGCACAGTGCCAGCAGCGCGCTCAACAAAAAAAACAGCGCACCGTGCAGATCTCCCCCCGTACTGTTGCCAAACCCGTGTGCCAGCCCCAGAAACAGCAGACCGGGGCCCTGCGCCGGGGCGAGGCCATCGGCGAGCAGCAGGGGCAACACGATCACGCTGAAAGCCAAGCCTGCAGCCACATCAAACAGCACTACAGCGAGCACCGAGCGCCCCAATGGCAAGCGCCTGGGCGCGTAGGCGCCATAGTTGATGCCCACCGCAGCGCCGATGCACAGGGTGAACAGGGCGTGGCCCAT
>NZ_JAYESN010000588.1:0-1112 GCF_034860625.1 Lamprobacter sp. | reverse complement strand
CCGGCAATCGAGGTCAGCTCGGCGATCAACAGCGAGCCGATGGCGCTGCCGACCATCCCGTCGGAGAGCGAATCCAGACCGATGTAGGCGACATAGCCATCGTTGATCAGATCGGTCATGCGCATCAGATCGCGCGGATCATCCGGGTCGCTCGGATTCGGCGAGAGCAACGGCCCCAGCGGCCCGGAGGTCAGCATCACCAGCACCGGCATCAGGCTCGCGACCATCTTGGAGAAATGCACGCGCTCGTGCTCGTGCATGTTGACCAGGCCATCGATGACCGATGACGGCTGCTCCGGGGCGATGCGGCTGCGGTAATGGCGGATCAGCGCCTGCACCCGGCCGTGGCTATCGCGGGCCTTGCCGAGCAGCGCGTCGCGATCGAAGCGTGGATCGACCTGGGTGCAGCAGGTCACCAACGCCCGCTCGACCAGGGCATCGACCCCGCCTTCGAGATAATGGCGCAGCTTGAGCAGGTTTGGGCGCTCCTCGACCAGCAAGAGCCCGGCGATGATGTGGCTCATCGCCATCTGACCGAAGGCCTTGAACGGATCGGCGCCGGTCTCCGAGGGCATCAGCGCGGCGATGCGGCTGGCCAGTTCGGTGTGACGGCCAAAGGTGGCCATCGGGTCGATGCGGCAGGAGTGCTCCGGGAAGGCCGGATGGAAGGCGGCGAATTTCTCCGGGCGACCAGCCAGCACGCAGGCGCGCTCGGCGTTGTCGCGCAGTTCGCGGTCGCCCTTGGGATCGATGATCAGCACCGCCTCACCACGCAAGACGGCCTGGCTGATCAGCAGATCGAACAGCCGGGTCTTGCCGGCGCCGGTGGTGCCGACCACCAGCAGGTGACCTTCCAGGGTGCTGAGCGGCACGGCGAGGTCGTCCTCGCGCGGGGCCAGACCATGCAGCCAGTGTGCGCCGATCGCGGTGGTCGAGATCGGCGTCAGTCGCGAGGGGCCGATCCGCAGCAGGTCATGCGCAAGCTGGGCCTGATCGCGCTCCCACTCGAAGCCGCGGCCGAGCCAGAGTTGGCCCTGGAACTGCTGTGTGGTCGCGGCCAGCTCGGCGACGGTGACGAAGGTCTGTACCCGTCCGCTCAGATTCGCGTGCAG
>NZ_JAYESN010000587.1:0-1126 GCF_034860625.1 Lamprobacter sp. | reverse complement strand
TGGTAAAATGTCGTGCTCAGCATTTTGAAAGATTAACTTTTATTGGTTTAGGCTTAAATATGGAATACGAACGCATTCAGAATTGTCCGCTTTCAGACGAAGATCGTGCCAAGCTAAAACAGATCATGCATGGAAATGATTCGTCTGTTGTGCGGAGGCGAGCTCACGCCATTATTCTTCTTTTTAGAGATCACCGTACATTTGATGATGTAGCTGAAATTTTTGATGTTCATGTAAATACGCCCCGGAACTGGGCTGAACGCTGGGTCTACCATGGGATTGATGGGCTATACGATCAGCCTGGACGTGGAGCGAAACCAATGTTTGAGCCATGGGAAGAAAAAATGATCCTCGGTTATGTTGAAGAAGAACCAAGATCACTGCGCTCAGTTGCCCAAAAAGTAGAAAAATATCTCGGCAAAAAAGTGGGCATTGAAACATTGCGCAGCATTGTGAAGAAGCACGGCAAAATTTGGAAGAGGGAGCGAAAAAACCCGAAAAAACAGCCACCTGCGGAAAAATACGAAAAAGGAAAAGCTGATCTAAAAGAGCTTAAGCAAATGGCAGCTGACGGAGAATTTTCACTAGTCTATTTTGACGCATCCGGATTTTCTTTAACCCCTGAAATACCCTATGCATGGCAGAATATCGGGCGCGATGGAACCATTGGCATTCCAACATCAAAATCAAGAAGGATAAATGTAGTCGGTTTCTTGAATCCAGCTTTAGGCCAGCTTAAATCGCACTTAAAGACAGGCTCTGTTGATAGCGATTTTATCATTCAAGTAATGGATGACTATTGCGAAACAATGGCGGGGCCAACCGTAGCTGTATTAGATAATGCATCAGTTCATGTCAGTCGCGCTGTAACCGAGAAACTAGACGAGTGGGAGAAGCGTGGCTTGACGCTCTATTTTTTGCCAACTTATTCACCGCAATTAAACCTCATTGAAATTCTTTGGCGCAAAATTAAATACGAATGGATGCCAATATCAGCATATACAGACTTTAATTCACTAGAGTCAAGATTAAGGGATATTTTATTCACATACGGAAAAGAACATGTAATAAATTTCCAATACTCAATTTGATTTTTGCTTTACAGATAATTCAAAAGGAGCACTTA
>NZ_JAYESN010000586.1:0-1129 GCF_034860625.1 Lamprobacter sp. | reverse complement strand
ATGAAGCAACAGATGCAGCGCCGGCAGCGCCTGATCATCGGACGAGCGCGCACAGGCCGCGAGCAAGCGGTGCGGCTCCGCCGGCAAGCGCGGATGAAACAAGGTCCCGGGCAGCCGCGCGAGACGCTCAACGGCTTCCGAGTCGGCGCTCGCCAGCCAGGGCGCCAAGGGTGGCTCGAGACCAAACAGCGCCCGCGCCAACGCCGGTTGCGCGCGCAGACCATCGCGTGCCGTCTGCAGATAGGCGCGGTTCAGACGCTGAATCGATTCGACCAGGGCTTCAGGAGAAAGCAACGCAGTCATGGCAAGTGGACCTCAAGCTTAGTCAGACAGGTGAAGAGCCTCCAGCAGGCGTGCCCGATCGGCGACGAGCTGGGGGTCGGGTTCGGAAGCGATGGAGGAGGGCTCCGGTGGCGATCGCGCATCGGCCTCGGGCGGAGACGCCGTAGTTCCTGAAGGGGGCTCAGCGTCCACGCGCGACTGACCACTCAATCCCAGCAAAGCCAACTGTCGCAGCCGGTCTGCGCGCCCGCGCTGGGACACCCGCATCAAGATGGCGAACAGCTCCGGATGCCGGCGTGCGCAGATCCCGACCTGGATGCGCAAACGCTCAGCGGCAGCCATAGTGGAAATAACCACGCGCATTCGCGCCGACTGGGTCTGCAGCCTGATGCAGCGGTACACGCGGAAAGACCCGTCGCACCACCGGCGCGAACAGCGCCGCGCCACCCCCGCTCAGCAAGAGCAGGTCGGGATTGGTCTGCTCATGGCGCAGATCCTGACGCAACGCCTCCAGTGCCCGTTGCGCCACCTCGCGCGCGGCCAGTTGCAGCACCGGCGCCAACGCCACCCACTCGCCATGCAGCAGAATCCGCGAGCGCCGCGCCGCCAAGGCCTGCTCGATCGCCGCCACCGGCGCCTTGCCACCGCGCCCGGCACAGAGCCGCGCCGCTGCGGCATCGATCAGCACACTCATTGCCTCCAAACTGGTCCCTGAGCGCGTGCGTCGCAGATCACCGTTGACCAGCACCGACCAGTCCACCGAAAAGAAACCGACATCGATCACCAGCACCGTGCCGGCACCGATGCGCTCGATCAGCGCCGCATCGGCCTGCATCAGCAGATCGAC
>NZ_JAYESN010000585.1:0-1133 GCF_034860625.1 Lamprobacter sp. | reverse complement strand
TGCTCTGCTGCCGGACGACTACCTGCCGGATGTCCACACCCGGCTGGTCACCTACAAGCGCATCGCCAGCGCCGCTGATCGTGCCGAGCTGAAAGACCTCCAAGTCGAGATGATCGACCGCTTCGGCCTCTTGCCGGAACCGACCAAGACCCTGTTCGCCGTCACCGAGCTAAAGCTCAAGGTCCAGCCCTACGGCATCAGGAAGATCGAGGCCGGTCCCAAAGGCGGGCGCATCGTCTTCGGCGAGCAGCCGAATATCGATCACATGAAATTGATCCAGCTGGTGCAGTCCCGCCCCAAGGACTTCAAGCTCGATCAGGCGGCTGGCGCCCTGCGATTTACGATGGAGATGACTGATCCGGCCAAGCGGATCGATCAGGTCGGCACGGTGGTGGGGCATTTGGTGGGATGACGCTTTCCGAGCACGAAAGGCGTCCACCGTGCTAACTTTTTTCCATGAAAGCCATCACCTGGGCCCCGGAGAAGAACAGGTTGCTCAAGACCGAACGTGGTATCTCGTTCGAGGATGTCGTGTTCCACATCATGACCGGAGACATCCTCGATACGATCGAGCATCCGAATCAGACGCGGTACCCTGGTCAGTAGATCCATGTGATTGACATCGAGGGATACGTCTACCTGGTGCCGTTCGTGGAGTCTGAGGGCGAGGTCTTTCTGAAGACGATCATCCCTAGCCGCAAGGCAACCAGGACCGATCGAGGCAAAGGCACATGACCCAATTGGATACCGAGGAACAGGCGATCCTTGACGCCTTCGAGTCGGGAAAGGTTAAGCCTGCGGAAGACGCGACAGCCACGCAGCAGCGACATCGAGACGATGCAGCGGCCATGTTCCGGCAAGATGAGCGGATCAACATCCGCCTCACGTCCAAGGACTTGCGCGGCCTGCAGAAGAAGGCACTCGCCGAAGGCGTTCCCTATCAGACGCTCGCCGCAAGCATCTTGCATCAGTACGTGGAAGGTCGGCTGTGCGAGCACGATCGCTGACGACCGCGCCGACAAGCGCATATCGGCACCGACCGCGAGCAAGCAGGGGAGACACCCCCTGCACCCCCCAAAAAGGCCAAAAAAGACCAACACCCCCAACCAACACCCACCGGGGTCGTTTAAAAA